>NZ_BTPU01000038.1:0-34083 GCF_036985595.1 Vallitalea maricola
CGGCGTCCTGCCTCACTACTCCACATATACATATACTATTTTGCCCTGAATAATCTTGGATGTTATCACAAAACACTTTTTCTTCTTTATTAGCAAACTATTGGCTGTTTTTATATTTTTAATATGTTGTAAGTTTGTCACAACAATTATCCGTTGACAAAGACCGAATTATCTAGTAATATGAAATTAGATAATTTAAGTATATGAATGTGAGAGGTACGTTTATGGCGAAGGTGTTCTTTAACTAATCTAATTTAATAGCGGCATGATAAAATTATAATAATCTTACTTTTTGGTAGAATTATTATGCTTTTTTGATATGCCTTAGTAAGTACTGATTATACCTACATGATAGGTTTAATAAGTGTACTTATTATTAGATTTTTTAATAGAACATTTATATACTGTAATTATCATATTTATATACGTTTCATATATAAAATATTTGTGTAATTATGGCTGAAAATGATTATGTTCATTTTCAGCTTTTTTAATTTGAAAATAATAATATTCTATTTTATGGAACTTTGAATCAATAATAAACTTTAATATAGACAAATGGAGGTAATACCGTTGAATATAAAAGCTTTAGAGCTATTAGAATATAATAAAATCAAGGATAATGTAAGAAATCTAGCAGTATCAGAATTAGGTAAGAAGTTGATTGATGATTTAAAACCCAGTGATGATATAGACAGGGTCAAAAATCAATTAATTGAAACAACAGAAGCAAGAAGTATAATGGATAAAAGTTCAGCAGTACCTATTCAAAATCTAGTAGGAATTGAAAATGTTATAGAAAAATTGGGAAAAGGAACAGCTCTTAATCCAGAAGACTTACAAAGTATCTTAGGATTGTTGCGTAGTACCAAAAAGTTAAAAAGATTCATGGAAGAAAGGAAATATATAGCACCTACAATCAGTAATTATGCTTTTTCTATGTTTGAACTAAGTGATGTTATTGAGGAAATAGATAAATGTATAGATAATTGTCACGTTGTAGATAAAGCTAGTACACAACTAGAAAAGATAAGGAAAAAAATATATATTGCAGAAAATAGAGTGAAGGTGAAATTAGATGACATAATAAAATCACCAGCTAATAGAAAATATCTACAAGAAAATATAGTAAGTATTAAAAACGGAAGACATGTTATAGCTGTAAAAAGCGAATATAGAAATAATATAGCGGGTAGTGTAATAGATAAATCCTCAACAGGTTCCACATTGTTTATAGAACCTCAGGCAGTAAGAAAATTACAAAGTGAACTGGATTTACTAAAAATAGATGAGGAAAAGGAAGAATATCAGATTCTATTATACTTGACTTATATGGTTGAATCCTATAGCAGAGAACTAAACATTAATATAGAAACCATGGCTTATTATGATTATGTATTTGCAAAAGGCAAATACAGTAAAAGTATCAATGGAAGAAGTGCAGAAGTTAATTTTGACGGTTATATCAAGATTAATGGTGGTAAACATCCAATGCTTGGGAATGATGTAGTTCCACTAGATTTTGAAGTAGGTAATGACTATAGTGCATTAGTGATAACAGGACCTAACACAGGAGGTAAAACTGTAGCTCTTAAGACTATAGGATTATTTACAGCAATGATACAATCTGGATTACATGTTCCAGTCCAAGAGGGAAGTGAATTCTCTATATATAGTGATATATTAGTTGATATTGGTGATGGTCAAAGCATAGAACAATCCCTCAGCACCTTTTCAGCACATGTTAAGAATATAATAGAGATTATGAAGGCTGCTACTAAATACACATTAATAATCCTAGATGAGTTAGGTGCAGGAACAGACCCAGCTGAAGGAGAAGGGTTAGCAGTATCTGTTCTAGAGGAATTATATGATAGAGGATCAACAATAATAGCTACATCCCACTATAGCAAAGTTAAAACATTTGCAACAGAGCATAAAGGATTCAACAATGGAAGAATGACATTTGATATAGCTACATTAAAACCTATGTACAAATTAGTAATAGGCGAAGCTGGAGAAAGTAATGCTTTTATAATAGCCCTTAGATTAGGTATGAAAACAGATGTCATTGAAAGAGCACATAAAATAACTTATAATGAAGAAAAGAATTACAAATCATTACTATCCAGTGGGCAAACCAACAAGGAAAAATTAAAAGTAAATTACTATACAAAAGTTAAACGTCCAAAATCCTTAGATAGACATAAACAGATTGAGGAAACTAAGAAATCAATAGTAGAATATAATATTGGAGATGTAGTCTATGTCCATACTGTTAAGCAAAAAGGAGTAGTGTATGAGAAGCTGAATAAAAAAGGTGAAGTTGGAGTAATGGTAAGGAATAAAAAGATGTTGGTTCAGTTTAAAAGATTATCACCTTTCTTAGATAGTAAAGATCTATATCCAGAAGATTATGACATGGATATCATATTTGAAACAAAAGAAAATAGGAAGAAAAAGAAGACTATGAATAGGAAATATGTAAAAGATATGGTAAGAGACATCGAGTAAAAGATAAAACGATATGGAGGAATAATATGTTAACTCGTGATGAAGTGAAAAAATATATACTAAGTAAACCAGGTGCTTATGAAGATTATCCTTTCGGGGACGATGTACCAGTATTTAAGATATGTAACAAGATGTTTGGTCTTTTCAACAGTGGTAATGATGAACTTAGAGTTAACTTGAAAAATGACCCTAGCGAGGCTCTTTACCTTAGAGATAATTTTGAAGCTATTATACCAGGATATCATATGAATAAAAAACATTGGAATACAATTATTATAGATGGTAGTTTACCTGATTCCATGATTAAGGAATTGATTGACAAATCATATATGCTTGTCTATAGTAAATTAAAGAAAAATGAAAGAGAAATTATAGATAAAAAATAAATATATGGGGTAAGGATACGTTGATTATACTGGATAATGAATTATTGCTGCTATTTTGGAAATAGGAATATCGGCAATAGATCCAGGTTTATATAAACAAGGGGGAGAGTTATTAAAGGTTCTATTGAAATTAATCATATTTTTTGGTGATTCGTCATGCTTTTTTATTACCCCTAGCGTTAGAATTAATGTAACGTAATCTTCGTGGATTGCTGCAAGTGTTCCAGTAAAATCAACGCTATTATCATTACACCCAACAGTGTGAATCGTAACTGTCTTATAAAGGAACTTTTTCAAGTTATCTGAGAATATATTATCAACCATATTAATCACCGTAATGTACTCTATTGAAAATTATATAGAGAAATCTATGTGATTAATTATATTAGAATATTAGTATAATTATTACTGATAGGAAGTTGTATATACTCATTATATATTTATATTAGTGAGATTATATGAAGAAAGCAGGGATATCCCTGCTTTTTTATTGCTATTGAACAGCGTTTTGTACGAAAGATGCAATCTTATCACAAGGTATTAAAGTAACAGAACCTAAATAGTTGTAATTACCATATCCATTGTAACCGAAACCACAGCAACCGCCACCGCAACCGCCGCCGCAACCACTACCGCTACCAT
Source organism: Vallitalea maricola (assembly GCF_036985595.1). Lineage (NCBI taxonomy): Bacteria > Bacillati > Bacillota > Clostridia > Lachnospirales > Vallitaleaceae > Vallitalea > Vallitalea maricola. Next base: position 3,543 of record NZ_BTPU01000038.1, read on the forward strand.
AGCTACCATAACCAGATTTACATGTATTACATCCTTGACCACAACATGCTGCACATGGTCCTTGGATTGGATAAGTAGGAGCTCCACCTGGGCAAGTTAATAACTTAATAAAACACTCTGTACAAGCAAGAACTATACCAGTAAAACCACAACCTGATGCGCCTCCGCTTGTTGTAAAAATAGTAACTGTTTGACCTATTAATCTACCAAGATCATGATGGAAACCATAACCGTCAGCCATTTATTCTAACCTCCTTTTATTATCTTGTCCTAGTATATAGTATGTCTAGGTGTCCTAATGTGTGAAAAATAAAATAGAAAAATTTTTATTTATATGCTATAATTTTTATGCTATAGAAAAATAGCATGATTAAGATATATAAATAATGATTTACAGGCTGATTGTTAGAAAGAAATGCACACTTTATTATGAAAATACAATGAAGATTAGAGAGGTAAATAAGAATGGTAAATCGTATTGGTATGTTGTTAGAGAGATATGATATATATAATCAATGGGTAAGTATTGCTATATCTATAATGATAATTATATTGATTTGTATTATAGTCCAGAAAATAACCAAATATATTATACTTAATATTATCCAGAAAATAGTTAATAAAACAGATAATGTCTTTGATGAAATATTATATGAGAAAAAAGTATTTCATAATATATCACATATAGCTCCAGCCATTATAATATATATATTCTCTAATTCGTTTGAATCAAGGGAGATAATACAGAGTATTGTATATGCATATATTCTGCTTATACTTACTTTAACTTTATTTAAGATATTAGATTCAATACAACAAATATATAGAACTAAAGAGTTTTCAAAGAGTAGGCCAATCAAAGGTATTATACAGGTTATCAAAATTATAATATGTGTATTTGCTGTTGTATTCATTGTTGCAATATTCACAAGTGATTCGGCAGCTTGGGCTATGTTAAGTGGGCTTGGTGGAATGTCAGCTATTATTATTCTAATATTCAGGGATTCCATTTTAGGTCTTGTTGCAGGAATTCAATTATCAACTAATAATTTATTAAAAATTGGTGATTGGATAGAAATGCACCAATTTGGCGCAGATGGTGAAGTAGTCGATATATCATTAACTAATATAACTGTGGAAAATTGGGATAAAACCTTAGTCAACGTTCCTGCATATAAGTTTATAGATGAATCATTCAAGAATTGGAGAGGAATGACAGACGCTGGTGGAAGAAGAATAAAGAGAGCAATCCATATAGACATAAATACTATTAGATTTCTTGATGATAAACTATATGATCATTTAATGGAAGTGGACATATTAAAAGATTATTTGACTAGTAAACAATGTGATATTAATACTTATAATAAGAGTTGTAACATGGTTAATAATGTTAATGGCAGGAAGCTTACTAATATTGGTTCATTTAGAGCCTATGTGATAGAGTATCTTAAGAGAAATCCTAATATTCATAATGATTTTACCCTACTAGTAAGACAATTAGCTCCTACGGATACAGGATTACCAATAGAAATATATTGTTTCACTAATGATACAGCATGGGCTAACTACGAAGGAATCATGGCAGATATTTTTGACCATCTGTTCGCAATAATTAGTGAGTTTGATTTGAAAGTATATCAAAATCCATCAGGTTCAGATTTTGTAAGATTGGCTAAGTAAAAATAAAAGGGGATGGAATTAGATGAAAAAAATATTCGAGAATGATTGGCAACAACTTCTAGATGATGAATTTGATAAAGAATATTATAAAAAATTACGACATCAGTTAAAAAATGAATATAGTAATTACATTATATATCCTGACATGTATGATATATTTAATGCATTGCATTACACATCCTATGAAGATGTCAAAGTTGTTATATTAGGTCAAGATCCTTATCATGGACCTAATCAAGCACATGGGTTGAGTTTTTCAGTGAAAAAAGGAGTGAGGATACCACCCTCTCTAGTAAACATATATAAAGAACTAAATAATGATTTGGGCTGTAAAATACCAAGTCATGGTAATCTCACCAAGTGGGCTAAGCAAGGTATACTATTACTGAATGCATCATTGACAGTAAGAGCTTCCAAGCCTTCTTCTCACAGTAAAATAGGGTGGCAGATTTTTACTGATAAAATAATATCTCTCCTAAATGAACGAGAGGACCCTGTTGTTTTTATTTTATGGGGGAACTATGCAATTTCTAAGGAAAAACTTATTACGGGTGATAGACATTATATAATAAAATCTGTTCATCCAAGTCCATTATCAGCAAGCAGGGGCTTTTTTGGCAGTAAACCATTTTCCAAGGCAAATGATTTTTTGAAAAGTATTAATAAAGAAGAAATAGATTGGCAAATAGATGAGATATAAAAAAGGATGGATAAGAAATGGGTAAAACGTTAGTATTAGCTGAGAAACCTTCTGTTGGTAGAGAAATCGGAAGGGTTCTTTCATGTAAGAGAAAATCAGATGGAGCATTATATGGAGATAAATATGTGGTGACTTGGGCACTTGGACATTTAGTTACTTTAGCTAACCCAGAAAGTTACCATGAAAGATACAAGAGTTGGAATATGAATGACTTGCCCATGCTTCCAGAAAAGATGAAATTAGTAGTTATCAAAAAAACTTCCAGACAATTTGGTGTTGTTAAGAATCTCATGAACAGCAAAGATATAACAGAAATTGTAATTGCAACAGATGCTGGAAGAGAAGGTGAACTTGTAGCAAGATGGATTATAGAGAAAGTAAGAGTTAAAAAACCTATAAAAAGATTATGGATTTCATCACAAACAGATAAAGCAATAAAAGATGGATTTAAAAACTTGAAAGAAGGAAAGGCATATTGGAACCTATATAGGTCAGCATTTGCAAGGTCAAAAGCAGATTGGTATGTTGGACTTAATTTGACTAGAGCATTAACTTGCAAACATAATGTGCAATTATCAGCTGGTAGAGTTCAGACACCAACTCTTAATATGATAGTTCAAAGAGAAGAAGAAATAAATAAATTTGTTCCAGCAAAATTCTGGGAAATAAAGTGTTCAGCGAAAAATGTTGAATTTAACCTATTGGCTAATGAAGGTATCTCAAGAATATTCAACAAAGAAAAAAGAGATAGCATATTGGAGAAACTAAAAAATGAAGATGGTGTTGTAAAGAGTGTAGAAGAAAAGGTTAAGAAAATAAATGCTCCTTATGCTTATGATTTAACAACACTACAAATTGATGCAAATAATAAATATGGTTTTTCTGCAAAGAGAACCTTACAAATAATGCAGCAATTATATGAGCACCATAAAGCGGTTACTTATCCAAGGACTGATTCTAAGTATATATCCAAAGATATAGTGCCTACATTAAAAGAAAGATTAGAAACTATAACATCCAGTTCATATAAAGGCTTTGCGAGAACATTACTTAGAACGAAATTAAATGTTTCCAGTAGATTCGTAGATGATAAAAAAGTAACTGACCACCATGCTATTATTCCTACAGAACAAACAGTATTTCTAAATGACCTATCATCAGATGAAAGAAAAATATATGATCTTATAGTAAAAAGGTTTTTAGAAGTTCTTTCTAAGCCATGTGAATATAAAGAAATAAAAGTAAGACTTAGTGTAAAAGATGAATTATTCAATGTAACTTACAAAAATATTATTAATCAAGGATGGAAACAGATAGGTTCCAATAATGAAGAGATTAAAAATGAACAGATAAAATTTAAAAAAAATGACAAAGTGAAAATAGATAAAGTTTTTTATAACGAAGGTTCAACAAAACCACCTTCAAGATATACTGAAGCTTTACTATTAGCTGACATGGAAAATCCTAAGCGTTTTGTTAAAGAAAATAAAATGAAAGAAACTCTATCAAGTGTGGGGGGAATAGGTACTGTAGCAACAAGGGCAGATATCATTGAGAAACTATATAATACCTATTATATAGAAAATAAAGATGGTAAAATACATCCTACCTCCAAAGGCAAACAATTGGTAGAATTAGTACCAGAAGATATAAAATCACCTATACTCACTGCAAAATGGGAAATGGAATTGACTGGTATTAGTAAAGGTAATGTAAAAGAATCTAGGTTCACCGAAAATATAAAAAACTATACAAAAGAACTTGTAGAGAAAGTTAAAAAAGATAATGTAACTTTTAAACATGATAATATTACTGGTGAAAAATGCCCAGATTGTGGTAGTAATTTATTAAAAGTAAATAATAAAAAAGGTGAGATGCTAGTCTGTAAAGATAGAGAATGTGGCTATAAGAGAATGCTTAATAGAGCAACTAATGCAAGATGTCCCGAGTGCCATAAGAAAATGATAATGGTTGGCGAAGGAGACAAAAAAATGTTCATATGCAATAATTGCGGTTTCAAAGAAAAGCTGAATTCATGGAACAAGAGAAAAGAATCCAAATCTAATCAAATGAATAAAAAACAAGTAAAGAATTATATGAACAAGATGAAAAAAGATGCTGAGAAACCATTGAATAATGCTTTTGCAGATTCATTATCAAAATTTAAGTTTTAAAATAGGGGCTGTAAGACAGCCCCATTAATTATTATTGTGGTTTATTAGCAAATTTTGTTTTAGCTTCTGATACTTTATTTTGTTGTGCTGCTTCAGTCTTATACCATCCCTTAGTAGCCATTTCTTTATACACATTGTCTTGAGTACAGAATGAATTATTCAATGCGTTTTCAAATTCTTGTCTAACATTAGGGGTAGCAGCTTCTGTAACAGCTGTTGATAATGTTGAGCATAGTTGTTTTTCTGAAACTAAACAATCATTTAATAAATCTTCGTCTTTACGCATAAAAAAACCTCCTTAGTTAACTATTTAATTGATTATATATACCGTTATAACAATCCATATGCTTAGTAGCCATTTGATTACATAAATTCTTAAGACTTTGATCTTGTACTTGAGTACTATAATCTTGGTATTTTTTAATTAATGTTTTTGTTTGTGTTAAAACATCGTCAATATAAGATAATTCTTTTGTTGTCATAATAACCTCCTATAAAAATTTGATTGTATATTTATTATTATACAAATTTATGAAAATATTCATCTTTATTTTGTTTTTTTTGAACTAATAATATTTTGAAGTTTACATACTATAATAGGTGTAAACAATTTAAAACTAGGAGGTATTAATAAGATGGCAAAAGCTGGTATGAAAAGACCTAATCCAGAAGAACCACATGGGACTGAAAGTAATAGAAAACATAGATTCCCTAAAAATGACATGAGAATTGTACAAGAAATACAAGGAAAAGCTAAGACAGGTAATAAAAAAGCAAAAAACATAATTGATTAGTAATTTGTATACAAAAAACCTTTTCAATATTGTAATTTTAATGTATTATATAATAAGGTATATTTATAAGATAACTTTCGTAGCATCTTTGTTGCTACGAAAGTTAAGTTATTAGAAAGGAGAAGTAAAAATGGACGAAAAATTTACTGAGAAGTCTCCAGCAGAAATCGTAGATGCTGTGGATAAAGAAGAAGTTAAAGAAGAAATCAAAGAAACAGAAGTAGAGAATACACCTTCAATGGAAGACTACGCTGAGGAGATTGATAATACTTTTGTAAAACTTTCAGAAGGTGATATTGTTGAAGGTAAAGTGTTATCTGTAACTGATACAGAAATACTTGTTAACATAGGATATATTTCTGATGGTATTATACCTGTTCAAGAAATAATACATGATGAAAATGTAAGTCTAAAAGACTTGTATAAGGAAAATGACATAATCAAAGCACAAGTCACTGATTTACATGATGGTGAAGGAAATGTACTGCTTTCTATTAAAAAAGCTGAACAAATAATAGTTTGGGATGAATTGAAAGAAGCCTTTGAGAATAAAACTACAGTAAAGGTAATCGCAAAAGAAGCAGTTAAAGGTGGAATCAAGTGCGTTATAAAAGGTATAAGAGCTTTTATGCCTGGTTCTAGATTATCAGTTAATTATGTAGAAGACTTGAATGAGTTTGTAGGTAAAGAACTAAAAGCAAGAGTAATTGACTTAGATGTAGAAAAGAAAAATGTTGTTTTATCAAGAAAAGAACTTGAAAAAGAAGAATTGGAAAAGAAAAAGCATAAATTACTTCAAAATATTAATAAAAATGATAGAATGTCTGGTGTAGTTAAGAGAATCACTAATTTTGGAGCTTTCGTTGATATAGGCGGTATCGATGGACTTGTACATATTAATGATTTGTCATGGAAGAGAGTTAAACACCCTTCAGAAGTAGTTAATGTAGGGGACAATGTCGAAGTATATGTACTTAATGTTGATAAGGAAAGAGAAAGAATCTCACTAGGACTAAAAAATGTTAATGATGACCCATGGCTTAATATAAAAGAAAAATATTCTGAAGGCACTATCTATGAAGGTACTGTTGTAAGATTATTAAGTTTTGGAGCATTTGTAATGTTAGAAGGCGGTATTGAAGGACTAGTTCATATATCAGAGATAGCTGACAAAAGAATAGAAAAACCAGAAGATGTTCTAGAAATCGGCGATAAAGTTACTGTAAAATTACTAGGTATAGATCAAAAAGGCAAAAAAATAAAACTTAGTATAAAAGAAGCTAAAGACGATGTTAATAAAGAAGAATTCAATAAATTTAATGATGACTCAGAGATATCAACTAGTTTGAAAGATGTATTTAAAGGAATAATGGATAACTTTAAAGAGTAAACTTGATTTGGGATATATGTTGAAGAGTTCTATAAATGAAATGTGAAGAACATTCCAAGGTATCATTATAAATACATGGAATGTTCTTTTTATATAAAAAGGAAACAAAATTATATTGAAAATATTCTTGTTTTATGTCATAATTATTTAACGATGACAGTAGTTAGAATTAACATTGCATCTGAAATAGTTTCCTATTTTTATTCATTATTTTAAATATAGTAAATAAAATAAAAGTAATAAGAATATTAATATAAACTGAGGAGGGAATTATGAAGAAATGTCCAAAATGTAATGGTGAATGCTTAGAAGAATCTACGTTTTGTGGTATCTGTGGATATAAATTTACGGATAATACTGAACCAGAAATAATTAATGAGGAGAATTTATCTATGGAAAATGACGACAAGCAACTTAATCAAACTGACGATAAGACTATACAAAATAGTACTGTAGAAAAATCGGATGTTAATAATGATTTTACCGATAATAACGTAATGGATGATGGCATTTACGAAGTTGTTGAAGAAGGAACAGAAGAAGTTAACGTTATTAAGGAAGACGATAGTAATAATATAGGTAATAAAGGAAAAGGAAATAAAGTAATTGCTGGAGTAGCTGTTGGACTTATAGTTGCAGTTTTAGCTTTTGCTACAGTATTAATATTTGGAAAAGATATATTTAATAAAAAAAGCCAAGAAGAGAAATTAGTAGATGCTTTTGAAAAATTATTAAACGCTAATACTATAGACGCGACTTATAATTTTTCATTTACTGATTTAGATATTCAAGGTATGGACGATAGTGATCCACAAGGAGCACTTGTTGCAAATATCATTAAAGATTTTAGTTTTGATGTAAATACAAAAATGGATAGAAAAGAGCATATTATGGAAGGTGACATTAACATTAATATGCAAAATAATAAACTAATGACTGCTGATTTCTATATTGATAAAGAATTAGCTGGAATAAATATACCTTTCATATATGATAAGACTTTCTACGTTACATGGGACAGTCTATTCAACAAGATAAAAGATGAAACAGACATTAGTATTAATTGGAAAGATTATCTAGAACTATTAGACAAAGATAATTATCCATTAGCTAAAAATATTGATAAAAGTAAGTACAATGAATTAGCTAGTGAATTCGTTAAAGAAATATTAGGAAATGTAACTAAAGAATCAGTAAGAGTCGGTGACCAAAATATTAGTTGTGATAAATATCCATTACAATTGGATTATGCTAAAATGATGGAATTTGTTTTTAAGATAATGGATGAAATGGTAACTGATGAAGATGCAAAAGCATTTATTTATGAAGTTGTTGATAAAGTTTCAGAAAAAATTATTGCAAATGAAGATTATACATATTTTGATATTACTGAGGAAGAATTCAAAAATGGTATCGAAGAATTCAAGAATAATTACGAAGATATGTTAGATGAATTAGACGGTAAATCAATCTTGGAGAAAATGGCAGAAGAAGAATTTGATATTAATACCTTACCAGATTTAATGGAAGCAGGAATTAATATTAAGGCAGATGTTTTTGTTGATAAAAACAATACAATAAGAAAAGTTGATTTCATAGAAGAAATTAGTGATACTAGTGCGAATATGAAAATGGGAGTAAAATTTGAATATGTAATCAATTCAATAAATAAGAAACTTAAGTTTAATGGTATTGACAAATCAGCAGGTGTTAATCCTATAGAACTTAATCAACAACAGATAGAAGAGTTAATTGTTGAAATGCAAAGCACAATAATGGGTAAGGTAATGACTAACCCATTCTTAAGTCAATTACTAGGACAATTTAGTGGAGGTCAAATGTACTAAAATGATAATGACTTTTTGGGGACTATTTAATAAAAATTTCAAAGAGTTGATAAGAGAAAAAAAACGAAATGTTTTATTGTTTGTTCTGCCAATAGCTATGTTTGTATTTGTTTTCTTGTTCTTTACCAATAGCCAAGTAGAAAAATCATTTGTTAAACCTATTAGCATAGGTATAATTGATAATGATAAAAGCTTGTATAGTTCAGCTCTTATTGAAGCTTATAAAGGTAATGAGTCATTTACTGACTTTATCAATATAAACGTTGGAAATAATGAGCTGAGAGAAGCTTTTGAACAAGGAGAATACGATGCATTAGTTGAAGTTCCCAAAGATTTTGCTGATAGTCTGATGAGATTTGAAGAAGACCCGGTACAGGTCAAAATTGCTTATGAGGATCCTATGAAAGCAATTTTGTTTAAAAATGTTATGGAAAGCTATGAAAATTTTATTACTTCTGTTCAAGTAGGAGTAGAAGTACTATATGATAAAATGGAAGAACTGTCTATGACTAATGAGGAGATTTCATTGTATAACAATGAAATCTCCTATGAATTAGTTATGACTTCTGTAGGAAGAAATAGATTCTTTAGATATAATGGATTAGTCAATATTCCTTCTACCACATCAGTTAATTACTTTTTTATTGCAATAGTAATGATGTTCTTAATGTACATGTCTATATTTACAGCTATAGATTTACTTAGAGAAAGAGAGCATATGTGCTTCAAAAGATTGAAAGTAGCTAGGATATCAATTTTTAGATACCTATTAAGTAAATTACTAAGCTCTACGGTTTTTATTTTTATTATTGTAATAGTATGGTTTTTAATGATATCAATTACTACCAATCTAACCATTCATAATAATTTAGGATATATAGTTTTATATATTATAAGCTGCATATTGTTTGCAGTGAGTTTTGCTATGTTTATTTCCAGCTTGTTCAAAAGAGATGAGAATGTAATATTAGTCAGTAATATATATATTTTCATTAATGCCATTATAGGCGGCAGTATAATTCCGATACATTACATGCCTGATGTACTTAGAAAAATAGCTGTGATTACTCCTAATTATTGGATGATTAAAGGGATGTTATATCTAGATAGTGGATATAAACATATGTATGGTATTATTATTATGGGTGTGTTCATTTCCATGAGTATATTGCTTACATACTTATCTTTTTTAAGATACAAGAATAACAACTAATGTACCAAAAAGAAATAAAGTATAGAATATGGTGATACTATGAACAGGTTGTTTAATATATTGCAAAGCAGATTAAAGTTATTGTTTAAAAGTAAAATGATTATCATATTATTAATTATAATGATAAGCTTATTTGGTATGCTTGTTGGTACTTTGTATCATAATGCTGAAGAGAGCAGTAGTATACCCGTAGCCATAGTGGACAAGGATGATACTGACATGTCTAAGAATATATTGGATAATCTGGATAATGATAAGACTCTGCGTGTTTTCCATAGTACTGAAACTGAAGCAATGGGCAAACTGAAAGATGGACAGATTGAAGCTGTATACATATTAAAAAAAGGTCTGAAAGACAATATTATCAATGAGAAATATGATGAGATCATTGATGTCTATTATATAAGAGGCAGTAATATTGCAAAATTCGTAGGAGACATATTTGCTGAAAAAGTATTAAGGGATTTATGTTTGACCAAAAGTATAAATCTACTTGAAAGGGCTTTAGAAGAAAATGATTATGATGGTAAAGATTCTATTCTAAAAGAAGCTTATGAATATGGGATTTCTATGCAAGATTATAGTAATGACAAGCATTATTATATAAACGTTGAATTTGTTGATAAAGACAAATCCAGCATTGATGCAAAGACTTTAGATAATGATTTGATTTATAAAAAAATGATTTTAGGTATAATCATTTCTTTTACATCTTTTTTCTTACTATTTGCTTCCATTAGCATTGTCAAAGATAAAGAGAATGGTATGCTGGGAAAAATACAGATAACAAGTACTAATAATGCAACTATTATATTGGGGAACTATTTGAGTCTAGTAGTTTCAGGTAGTATCATAGGAATGATTTTTTCCATAATCAATAGTGTATATGCTATAGATAACCATCTAAAAATATTTTTTGGTACTTTTATTGCATTACTTATGTTTGTTATAAGTATATCATCGTTGATTATGTTCTTTACTAGTGTAATAGACAAGACTGCTACATATACTATGATATTTACAATATTTATATTGATTATGGGGATTGTCAGCGGTAGTTTTTTCAGTATTGACTTGCTTTCTGGGGGAATTAAAAGTCTATGCTATTTAATTCCTAATTATTGGACATTGAATTATCTGACAGATATTATTACTACAGGATTTGATAGTATTGATTTATTGAATTACATGGGAATAATGTTTGTGTATACAGTTATAATGATATTAATAACATATTCTATTAATAAATACAGGAGAAAGGTGATAAGATAAATGGAAACAATGAATTTTTGTACCATAAAAAACAATATTAGAACTAATAAAAATCTGGAAAGCACACTAGATCAGTTAGCAGTAAATTATCAGTTTAGTCAATATAAAGTAGCTGTTTATGATTTATTATTTAATTGTATTACTTTTCTCGAGATGTTGGATGATGAAAAAAATAATAATCACCTATTAAAAGATAGTAGGTCCAAGGAAATAATTGAACCTATTATATCAATATTTGTCAACTACGAAAATCTTGAAAGTCTAGTATTTGACAGAGAAGATTTAATGAAAATGAGGAATAAGATTGAGTCAAATATTGAGATACTATCGTATTATACAGATGAAGTTGAAACATATGAATATATTCTAAATAGAATAGAAGGCAGATTCATTCAGAACTATTATGACTTAGAGGATGATAGTAGTTTCGCTGGTAATCTTCTACAGTTCATCTTTGAAACAGATGAAAATATAGTAATAAATGAAAAGATAAAATTAGTATTAAGTCAGCTGCCTATAAGAATAACTAAAAGTAAATTCCATGAATATATAGAGAATTCACTTGAATTATATAAAGGTGCTTACATCTCAGACTTAAATAATTTTATTGATATGTTAAAAGGTACTGCAATCCTTGGACAAGAATATAAAGGTTCTCATAAAGACATATGGAATAGTATAGAGATTCTTAGAAATACGGATTATAAGAATATTGAAAAGCTACAATATGATAATGTTGTTGATATCAAAATGGATATAGCAGATAAAATAGAAAAAATTTATTCAGTATATACTTTAGGAGCTAGTATCATAAACAACTTAATAGAAATAAGCTATTGTGACAAGTTTAGTTCATTTGCTGATAATGATGATTTACAGATAGTAGACGAATTATTTCGCATAATTAAAATCAAAGGTGAAAAAATTAGTGTTGACGATGAACTTTTCAATTCACTTGAAAGAATAGAAGGTGTTATAGAAACTAATCTGGGTGATATAGAAAAATATGCACCTATAATAGAGACAGCTAATACTAAATATAATAAGTTTATTGAAGAATATGGTTTCTCTGTTTCTTATAAAAACATACAAAAACTAGATTATATGTCAGCTACGTCAAGTTATTTTATGAATCCTGAAAATATAGACAAGACAGAGGATGATAATAGAGTAGATGAATTTACTTTAGCAAAAACAAAGAAGGAATTAATTTCTTGTATTGATGAATATCTAAAGGATAAATCTCAATTGTACAGACGAGCAATTATGTCACGATTATTATATTATTTACCAGTGACATTCAAGAAACCACAAGAAATTCACAGTTATATTGTTAATTCATTAGAACAATGTTCTGATTTAAATGAAAAAAATGTTTCTAAGGAGTTATTGAGACAGGTTATAGATGATCTATCGCCTTTATCATAATTAATTTTAAGTAGCTGCATAAAAAAATACTTTTCTAACATAATATTATATTTTTTTATGGGTATAATATTACTATCAACTATGATTTATTAACAATTATACAAGAAAGGTAGACGACAATGGAGCAAAAACAATTTACTAAGTTCTTTGAGAACTATAAACATGCTGATGTAGATAGAAAAATTGAATTATATTGTTCTACACAAGGTTTATCAGAAAATCAATATATGCAGCTTCTTAGAGCTTTTCCTGTTAATAAGATACCTAAGCTTGAAAAAGCACTTGGCTAATAAAAGTTATCCTTTCATTAAGCTTACACTTGATGGAAGGATTTTTATTATACTATAATACTATTACCTATTAATACCAAAAAAATATTGTATTATAATTTTTTTTTGCTATACTATTAATATAAGTTTATTTTTGATGCATTGATAATGCATCATATAGAGTTAATAGTTCAAAAGGGTGTTTATATGGAATATGCAGATAACATATATATAAGTAAAGAGATCAATGATAAAAAAACAAATAAAATATTAAAGAAACTAAAAAGAAGAAAACATATAAGGGATGTTTATTTTTTGACGTGTATAAAAGAATCAAAAAATCCTATGGAAATATTATTATCAACTGAATTATACAGATTAGAGGATAAGGGAAATGATATATTAATAATAGGTATTGCTAAGGGCAGGGATAATGCATTTGAGTTAGTAAGAGATATATATGATGATGTATACACCAGTTCTTCAACTGTTAATTTAAAATCCTATTTTAAGACAAGCTGATTATTATATCATAATATAAGATTAATAAAGAAATGGGGATTCTATGAAATACTTAAATATTGGTGTTAGTATTATAATTGGAGTTTTACTATTTTTTGTATTGTTATTTACTTCGGCAGAAGTCATTGCATATAATATTAATCATTATCAATGGCAGTATGAAAGACATGACATTCCAGAAATAACAAACATGAGTCTCGATGAACTAACTGAAGTTACTAAAAATATGATAGCCTATCTAAAAGACTCTAGAAAAACATTAGATATGAAAGCTGTTATAGATGGCAAAGAACAAGAGGTTTTTGGTGAACGTGAAAAAAGCCACATGGTTGATGTTAAGAAGTTATTTGTTACAGGTACATATATGAGAAATATTAGTTTTATTATACTTATTATAGCTATTAGCTATATGGCTTTCAGAAATAAGAAGCTCCTGACCATTACATTTTCTATGGTTAAATATGTATTTGCTGTAATAATTATGTTAATATTAATACTAAGCGGGTTATTATTAATTGATTTCAATAAATATTTTACTATATTTCATAAAATATTTTTCTCTAATGATTTATGGTTATTGAATCCTAAGACAGATATTCTAATTAATATAGTGCCAGAAATATTTTTCTTCCAAACAGCTATGATTATATTAGGAATCTTTGTTTTAAGTGTTGTTGTAATAATTATTATCATTGAAGTAGCAAAGAAAAAATTAATTAAGCATTGTCATTAAGAGTATAAAATAAGGTATACAGGTGGTTAATCATGTTAGCTATATTACTTGGAATATTAAAAATTTTTTTATATATAATATTGTTTATAATACTATTTGTGGTATTATGTATATTGACTATACTGTTTGTACCAATAAGATATAGTGCCCAAGGTGAAAAATATGATACAATAAAGCTGGATGTGAAAGTTAATTGGTTGCTTCACATAGTATCCTTTAAATATCATATGGATGATGATACCAGTATGAGCCTTAAAATTCTTGGTAAAGACATTATGGCAGAAAAGAAACATAAAAAGGTAAAAAAAGTTAATAATAAAAAGAGTAAGAAAAAACAAAAGAAAAAAGACATTATAGTTAAATCAGATAATGAAACAAATAATATAGAAGATGGTAATAGAAGAAACGAAGATAGCAAGAAAGAAATTGTAGAGAATAAAACATCACAAGCTAAGGTAGATAAGGTAGAGTCTGATAACGTAAAGTTGGGAGACAAGGTTAATCAACAAAGTGAAGAATTAAATAAAAATAGAGTTAAAAAAAATAGCAAAAGAAAAGAAAAAAAGACAAAGAAGAAAAAGGATAAAGATAAAAAAGGTAAAGACAAGGCAGCAAATAGTAAATGGAAACAAATATACAGTATCATAAAAGATTTTATCAAGGATGAAGAAAATCGGGCTGTCATTAAAATGATAAAAGATAAAGTTCTAAAAATGATAAAACACATTTTACCAAAGAAATTCGAGTCTAAGTTGATTATTGGTACTGGTGATCCTGCTTCAACAGGATATGTAGTAGGTGCAGTAAGTATATTATATACTGTTACCGGTAATAAATTAAAGGTTGTCCCTGATTTCAATGAGAAAATATTTCAAGGCTGTTTTTATGGAAAAGGGAAAATATATTTAATTGTGCTGCTAAAAAATACATTAAGTATTATTTTAGATAAAAGGGTAAGAAAAATATATAAAACATATAAGGTATAAAAAAATAGTATATCTAATGAACTTAAGGAGGAAAATAAATGGAATCAAATTTTAAAAAAACTGTAGAATCACTATTTAATGGAATGGAAAATTTCGTTTCTACAAAAACAGTAGTGGGCGAAGCCATTAATATTGGGAATACTATAATATTACCATTAGTTGATGTTTCATTTGGTGTAGGTGCAGGGGCTTCTGAAGAATCAAAAGAAAAAACAAAAGGTGTTGGTGGAGGAGCATTAGGTGCAAAGATTAGTCCAAGTGCTGTTCTAGTAATACAAGATGGTCAAACAAGATTAGTTAATGTTAAAAATCAAGATAGTTTAACTAAAATAATTGACATGGTTCCTAACATAATGGATAAATTTACTGCAAAAAAGAAAGATAATGTGAAGGAAGAGAAAATAACAAAAGAAGAATATCCAGAAGATGAGGAATAATATTTATATAATATATAAACCTAATTAAATATTTGCTATAGAGCCAGCAATATTTAGTTGTATTAGGCTTATAATATCAAGGAAAATATATTGAATTTATTGAAATAGTGTATAGATGTTTAAGTTCAATATATATAGGAGAAAATTCTAATGAAAAAATTATGTAAAACATTAATATGTTTATATATGAGTTCCATTATTTTATTCAACGTTCCAGTATTAGCAATAGATAAAATTCCCCCAATATCAGTAAAAGTAAATGATAATTATATTATTATGGATACTGAACCAATCATGATGAATGATACTGTGTATGTACCCCTAAGATCCGTAGCCAATGCTCTTAGTGCAGAGGTTCTATGGGATGGCGATACACATAAGATAACAATCAATGAAGCAGATAATAAAATTGAGTTATCTACAGATTCTAATATTGCAAATATTAATGGTGAGCAATATGAACTTGAAATTGCACCACCAGTAGTAGATGATAGAACTATGGTTCCTATCAGATTTTTTGCTGAAGGTATGAACTGCACAGTAGATTGGAACAAGAAAGTATATACAGTAGAAATACTTAGAGAAGATCTTGTAATTCCAGTTGCTAGTGTGCTTGACAGAGGTTATACAGACGAAGATTTGATTTTATTAGCCAAGATAATTACTGTTGAGGTTAACTATATAAGCTTTGATGCAAAGATTGCTGTAGCTAATGTTGTCATAAATAGAAAAAATAATCCAGAGTTTCCAAGCACAATAAAAGGTGTTATTTATGACAAGACATATTGTGTACAATTTCCCCCAGCTCACAAATCAAGTTTTGCAGAAAAAGAACCAACAACAGATTGCATAATTGCAGCTAAGATGGCTTTAGAGGGAGTAAATAACATAGATAAATGTTTATTTTTCAATCACAGACCTTTTAAATCCAAGTCAAAGGACTTTTATAAAAAAATAGATACTGAGTATTTCTATTATTAATATAAGAGGTATAATAAATAGGTGTTATGATGCCTATCAATTAGATATAGTTATAATATGTAGACCCACAACATATTTTATACAGAGGGGTGGTCAATATGAGTAAGAAGTTTGCACCTATTTTTATAACAGTATTATTATGTCTGATAAATGTGCTCATGCTATATGGCTTTTCATTTAATGCAATCATATCAGGCATTCTAATAGTTCAAATTATTGGAGTAATATTTGCTATAGGTATAATATGGGTTATTATTGCACTTATAGTAAATCTTATAAGAAGATTAGACGAATTAAAGGAGGAAAATGAAGATGATCTTAGTAAATACTGATTATATCTCAGGAAAACAACTAGAAACACTATCAATCGTCAAAGGTTCCACTATTCAATCTAAACATGTTGGTAAAGATATTATGAGTTCATTTAAAACAATTGTTGGTGGTGAACTTGGTGCTTACAATAAAATGATGAATGAAGCAAGAGCTTTAGCTACAAAACGTATGGTTCAAGAAGCCACAGCTCTAAATGCCGATGGTATTGTTAATATTAGATATGCTTCTAGTGCTATCATGCAAGGCGCCGCTGAAGTTATTGCATATGGAACAGCAGTTAAATTCGTAGAATAATATAAGTCTAGGCATCTTGCCTAGATTTTTCTTATCTTATAGGTAGTCCTGCTTTTGAAAGAGAAGCGTTTGTAAAACAACAAAATTTTAGTAGAAAGGATACAAAAAGTATGTACTCACATGTAGATTGTATAGCTTGTATTATTAATAAAGCTAATAAACTAGCTGACAAATATATTGAAGACAAAAAAGAGAAATATAAATTCATGAACAAGGTTCTATTGGAAGTGGCTGACACTGAATATGAAAAAACAGCACCTTACATAAGCACTAAGGTAATGAGAATATTACATAACCTTACAGGGGTTGATGACTTCTATAAAGAAGAGAAGAAGCTTTTTAATGAAAAATTATTAGCTATGGAAGATAATATTAAGGCAATGCTTGATGATTCCGCCCATAGATTCCTAGATGCTATAAGAATAGCTATGGCTGGTAATATAGTTGATTTTGGAGCTCTTGACAATATTACTATGGAACTTGTTGAAGAAATCATCAAAAGAACAATGGAGAGTAAAATTGATAAAGAGGTTTATAATAAATTCTATAAGGAATTATCTAATGCAAAAGAAATATTATATCTAGGAGACAATACAGGTGAAATTGTTTTTGATAAAATCTTGATGGAAGAAATTAAAAAAGAATTTCCGGATATAACAATCTATTTTGCTACAAGAGGTAAACCAGCACTTAATGATGCTAACGAAGAAGATGCTTATTTTGTTGGTATAGATAAACATGCCAAAATAATAAATAATGGTACAGATATTCCTGGTACAGATTTAGATGAAGTCTCTGACGAATTCAAAGAGGTATTTTATAATAAAGCAGATATGATTATCTCCAAAGGACAAGGGAATTTTGAGACATTATCTGGTAGCGGTCATAACATTTTCTATTTGTTTCTTTGTAAATGTGACATGATAACTAAGAGACTTAAGATAGATAAGTTATCAGCAATGTTTCTATACGAAAAGGATATTGATAAAACTTTATTTTGATTTTCATATTTCTTCATAACTTTTTCATATTATTATTTTATAATAACAATAACAAATCAAAAAGGAGGAAATATATATGAAAAAAACAAAATTAATCACATTCGGTTTGTTAGGATCACTATTAGTAGGAATGGCAGCATTTGCAGCTACTCCTGCAGAAATTTATTCAGAGCTTACTGGGGTAACACAAGAAGAAGCTTATGAATTAAGACAAGAAGGTAAGACTTTCGGTGAATTAGCTAAGGAAAATGAAGTTTATGATGAATTTGTTGAGAAAATGTTAGATGAAAAGACAGCCTTAGTTGAAGAGAAAGTTGAGCAAGGTCAGTTAACTAGAGAAGAAGCTGATGAATTTATTGCAAATCTAAAAGAAAATGCTGGTAATTGTGACCCAAGTAATCCACAGAGATTAGGACAACAAATTGGTCTAGGACGTGGAATGGGAAATGGTCGAGGTGCATGTAATGGTACTGGTAATGGCTATGGAAGAGGCAATGGTGGCAGAGGATTAGGCTATGGAAGAGGAGCTAAATAATACTTAATTCAAAAGATGCAAAAGGCAGCTTATAGCTGCTTTTTTGCATATATAAAAGTAATTTGATAAAATATAATAAAAGGATTATTTATCTATTAACACCCAAAGACTTGATGACTATATGAAAGGGAAAAAAGATGGAAGAAAAAATACTTGTTATAGATGATGAACATGGATTGTTGGAAGTAGTGGAAGCATATCTCAAAAAAGACGGTTATGAGGTTTTTACTGCTGATAATGGGAAAGAAGGATTATCACTCTATAAAAATATAGACCCAGATTTTATAATATTAGATTTGATGCTTCCTGATTTATCTGGTGAAAAGATTTGTGAAAAAATAAGGGAAGAATCAGATGTACCTATATTAATGCTTACTGCAAAAAGTATGGAAGATGATAAAATAAGTGGGCTAGCACTTGGTGCAGATGATTACTTGACTAAGCCTTTCAGTCCTAGAGAATTGGTTATGAGGGTTAAGGCAATACTTAGACGTACTTATAAAAAAACTAATATTAATAATGATAATATCATATCATTCAATAATAAAGATATAATAATTGATAAAGAGGAGCACATTGTTAAAAAAGCTGGAGAAGTACTTAACATTACTCCTAATGAATATGAAATATTATTACTTTTTGTTAGAAATCCAAACAAAGTTTTTACTAGGTCCCAAATAATAGATGCAGCGCTAGGTTATGAATTTGTAGGGTATGATAGAACAATTGATGCACATATTAAAAACCTCCGTAAAAAACTGGAAGATGATATAAAAAAACCTGGATATCTTTTGACTGTTTATGGTGTTGGATATAAGTTTAAAGGTAAACAGGACTAGAAATGGGTGTGAAATGGTTATGATAAGTCTCAGTAAAAGAATAATGAAAAATTCTATAATAATATCATTGGTTACAGTAATAGTAATTATCATATTGTCTAATATAGGAATAAAATATTATTTTACTGATTACCTGATAGAGCAAAACAAAGTTGATAATGAAGAAATAATAACCTATGTTAATACAAGTATTGAGAATGATGGCATTATTGATAATAGAGAGCTTTCGTATCTCAAACAGCAAGCACATTTTAAGAATGTGGAGATTGTTTTGCAAGATATAGATAAGGAAATTATATTTGTCAGCAGTATGGGTATGGGTAAAGGCATGGGAATGGGTAACTCTATGCATAAAGAGCCTTTTAAGGAAGACTATACTTATTTAGAAAAAAAATTGACTTATGAAGGTCAAACAATCGGATATCTCAGTATAGGACATTATAAAAACATTATCACTGCAAAAGAAGATAATGATTTCATATATACAATAAATATATTATATGTAATCTCATTTTTTATAGCTGTATTACTTGCTATTTTTTTAAGCTTATTACTTGTAAGAAGACTTACACGTCCTATTATTGAGATAAAGGATAGCACCCATAATATATCAAAAGGTAATTATGAACGTGTAAAATCAATAAATACTGATACAAAAGAATTAAACGAATTGGCAACTTCTATTGAAGAATTAGCAAGGCAGCTCAGTGAACAAGAACAACTAAGGAAAAGACTAAGTAACGATATTTCCCATGAACTTAGAAGTCCCCTGGCAGTACTTAGGAGTCAAATAGAAGCATTGATGGATGGAGTTCTAGAGCCATCACCAGAGAGACTTGCCAAATTGAATGATGAGATTGTGAGAATGACCAAACTAATTAACGACTTAAATGAATTAGTGATAGTTGAGAGTGAGCACCTAAGACTTAATACTAGTAAGGTAAATGTTGAAAATGAGCTGTCAACTATAATTGAAGGATTTATACCACTTATGGATAGTAAAGACATCAAGCTTATAGGTCAATTAGAAAAAGATATATTTATTAATGGAGATAGAGATAGATTGAAACAGATATTCGTTAATCTACTAACCAATGCTTATAAATATACTAATAGGGGAGGCAGTGTAAAAGTTACATTGACAAAAAACACAGATGAAGCCATAATTAGATTTATTGATTCTGGTATAGGGATTAAAAAAGAAGATTTAACTTATGTATTTCAACGATTCTATAGAGGTGATGAATCAAGGAGTAGGAAGACAGGCGGTGCTGGTATAGGATTATCCATAGTTAAGGAACTAGTGAAAGCACATGAAGGTATAATAACAGTTGACAGTGAACTTGGAAAAGGATCTATATTTACTATAAAATTCAAGTTAGCCACTTAAAATAATCTTAAGTAATGGGGGAAGAGTATAGATATGTATCCATTATCAAAAGGGAAAAAAGCTATGTGGGATATAGAAAAAATATATAAATCCTATATTCCAAGTTTAATAATTGGGGAAATGATTTTCAAAGATAATAATATATCCATTGATAAACTGGATAGGGCTATTAATAGGCTAATTGAGTTAAATGATATCATAAGAACATCAATAATAGATGATAACAAAGAGACTATAGAACCTTTTTATTATAATAAGGTTAATATAATAGATTTAGTTAGGAAAACAAATGATGAATCAGATAAGATAATAAAGAATTATACACAAGAAAAATTAGAAAAGAATAAGCTGTATTCCTTTAGGATTGTTCTATATAACAATGGTAAAACTGGTATTATTATAAAGCTTCACCATATTATATCAGATGCTTGGACTATGGTACTTATAGGAAGTAGAATCAATTCTTATTATAGAAATGATAAAATAACTACCCAGGATAAGGGAATTTCTTATATAGAATATTTAACTAGAGATAATAAATACCTAAGTTCGGATAGATATTTACAAGACCAAAATTATTGGAAAGGTAAATTAAGTGATTTTAATGATTCTGCCATAAAATTATATAATAACAGTATTAGTACGGTTGAAGATATAAAAGCCAGACGAAAAAGAATTAAGATTAATGAAGAACAGATAAAACAATACTGTCAGAATAACTCTACAAGTTTGTATTCATTTTATGCTGCTGTTCTAGCCATTTATTTGGCAAGAATGAATCATAAGGATAAAGTAATAATTGGTACACCAGTATTAGGCAGAAAAGGCAGAGAAAAATTTTCACTAGGTTACTATGTCAATATGGTTCCACTAAAAATCAATATTAACATGGAGTGGACTTTCTATGAATTGTTAAATGAAGTCAAAAAAGAGATTTTCAATACATTCAAACATTCAAAATATCCTTATATAAAGATACGTGAAGCCTTTACAGCTGAATTCGGAACCAACAAGAAAATATTTGATACTGTATTATCTTATCAAAATGCCAAAAATGTCGATTATAAGGATTACAATACTAATTGGATATTCAATCAATGTGCCATGGATGGATTAGAAATAAATATCAGCAATAGAGATTGTGAACCTAGCATTACATACGAAATAGACTATCAAATCAATAAATACACAGATAACAATATTGACCAGATTCTTTCTCATATGCATATTCTTATTAAAGATATTCTAGCTAATAAAAGAAAAAAACTGAAAGAACTTGATATACTACCTGTTGAAGAAAAAAACATCATACTTAATGAATTCAATGATACAGAGACAATTTATGATGATACAAAAGTACTCCATGAGTTGTTTTACGAACAGGTAACAAAAACACCTAATAAGATTGCCATAATGTATAAAGATGAATCCATGACCTATAAAGTGCTTAATGAAAAATCCAATTCATTAGCAAGAGTTTTACAGAATGAAGGAGTCAGAAGAAATACAATAGTTGGAATTATTGCAGAGCCATCCATTGAAATGATTATAGGCATTCTTGCAATTTTAAAAGCTGGTGGAACCTATCTCCCACTAAATATTAATCAGCCAACAGATAGAATAATAGATATAATTAAAAATTGTAATTTAAATAAAATAATAGTTCATACAAAAAAAGAAATAGCTAATATATTAAATTTTGTACAACTGGCTATTCCAATAACAGGACAGCTTAATAATTCAACTAATAATATAGAGAACGTTAATGAAGTAGATGACTTAGCTTATATATTACATACATCTGGTTCAACAGGTAAACCAAAAGGAATTATGACGACCCATAAAAATGTTGTGGGTTATGTAAATACATTACTAAAAGAAATTAATATGGAAGGTAAGATTGTGCTTCAACAATCATCTTATACATTTGATCTATTTACAGAAGAGGTTTTTCCAACATTATTTTCAGGTGGGACATTAGTGATTGTGGAACGAGAAACAGTTACTAACATTGAAAGGTTAATAAGTGTAATAAGGGATTATAAAGTACAAATTATCAGTAGTGTTCCGTCAGTAGTAGATATGCTCAATAAACATATGATTATTACTGAATCCCTTGAAATCATTATTAGTGGGGGAGATGTACTTAAAAATAATCATGTTGATAATCTGATAAAAAAAGATATTAATATATATAATTCCTATGGACCTACCGAAACAACAGTATGTGCTACCTATAACAAGTGTAATGAGGGCAATGTTTCATTAATCGGTTCACCCATAGGTAATTATAAAGTTTATATCATGGATAGATATGAAAATCTAATGCCCATAGGATATGAAGGAGAAATAGTAATTGGTGGTATAGGTGTTTCTAAAGGTTATTATAATGATAGTAGTCTTACAAAAAAGAAATTCATAAAATCACCATTCAATGAAAGTGAAATTCTATATAAATCAGGTGATAAAGGAAGATACCTATTAGATGGCAATATAGAATATATGGGAAGACTAGACCGTCAGGTTAAAATATTAGGAAACAGGATCGAATTAGATGAAATAGAAAACAAAATCAATAAAGTAACAGGAATAGAAAACAGTGTTATGACTTGTGTAAAAATGAAAGATAAAATACAATTGGTTTGTTACTATATTTCATCAACCATAAAAGAGAATATACTTAGAGACATACTTAAAAAATCATTACCAGCGTACATGATTCCTAATCATATTATAAGATTAGAAATATTTCCATTAACGGTAAATGGTAAAATAGATATGGAGAAATTAAATAAGTATAAAGGAGATAATAAGCTTTATGTTAAGCCGAAAACTAGTTTAGAGAAACAATTAGTATCTTTATATGAAAAAGTATTGAATATAAAAAAAGTAGGAGTGACTGATGATTTTTTTGAATTAGGCGGTGACTCTCTAAAAGCAATGGAGTTAATTGTAAAAGCAGATAAATTAGAAATAGGATTGGAGATAAAAGATGTCTATAATTATCCTACTATAAGAAAACTTACACAAAAAGACTCTGAATTAAATTTTCACAAATATGAAAATACAATAGATATTATCACTAAAAAGATTAACAGAAAGAAATCCGGAGATATATTAATTACAGGTGCAACAGGATGGTTAGGCATCCATTTAGTAAATGATTTATTAAAAGAGACTAAGGATAATATATATTGCATTGTTCGAGGGAATAATCCAGAAGAAAAAATGGAAAAGGTATTTGCTTACTATTTTCCAAATATAACACATGAAGAAAAACAAAGAGTCAAAATTCTAAGAGGAGATATTACATTAGATAGATTGGGCCTCAGTGACAAAGATTATAATATCATAAAAAATAAGATTGGAATCATTATTCATGCAGCAGCTTTTGTTAAATATCATGGAAAATCAGATATCTTACGTAATATTAATGTAACAGGTACCCAGAATATCATTTACATGACAAAAATCCTGAATGCAGAACTTTATCATATATCTACCATATCTATAAGTGGTCAGTATATGATACAAAACCATATGTTAAAAGGTAATTTTACTGAGAAAGATTTGTATATAGGACAGCATTTTTCCGAGAATGAATATATACTTAGTAAGTTTCTTGCAGAGAGTGAAATTATAAAAGAGATAGAAAGTGGATTAGATGCTTCTATCATAAGGGTTGGCAATCTGACTCAACGTACAAGTGATGGGAAATTTCAAATAAATATGGAAGACAATGGATTCTATGGTAGACTCAGAGAATTACTTATACTAAAAATGATACCAAAGGAATTTCTGGATCAAAAAGTTGAGATGACACCAGTTGACCAATGTAGTAATGCAATTGTAAAAATAATTAAAAGTAAACCAGAGCATACTGGAAGCTACCACGTTTTTAATCCTAATAAGGTGGATGCTATAGATATTTTACATATCATTGAAAAAATGGGGTATAAGATATTACCAGTATCTATGGAGAATATTAGTGCTCTCATATCTCATAGCAAAGAAAACTTGAAACATTTATTAAGTATAAGTAATAAAAATGCACCTGCCAGTGAAAATATAGCAGTTGACAATAATCTAACAACCAATTACTTAGAGAAAATAGGATTTACTTGGGGTAAGATAGATGAGAATTATTTGAGAGCAATTATTAAGAATATAGAACTAAGATAGTTTGTAGTCAATACAGAAAGAGTGATAACAGTGAGACAAATTCTATTATTGGAAGATGACGAAAGTTTAAATAGAGGTATTAGTTTTAAGTTGAAAAAAGAAGGTTATGAAGTATTATCTTCATATAGTATCAGAGAAGGTAAGAGACTATTTTCTAATAACAATATTGATTTAGTAATATGTGATATCAATCTGGAAGATGGAAGTGGTCTGGATTTTTGCAGAGAAATACGAGAGATAAGCAATGTAAGATTTGTTTTTTTGACAGCACTTGATGAAGAAATAGATATAGTAATGGGATATGAAGCAGGTGCAGATGATTATATTACAAAACCATTTAGTTTAGCTGTACTTATGTCTAAAGTCAATGCTATTTTTAAACGGCTAGAAGGGGGCGTAAGTGATAAGTTAGAATCAGGTAATGTATGTTTCATTAAAAATGAAATGAAAGTAATAGTTAATGGAGATGAAAAGGTACTTAGTAAAAATGAACTGAAATTGTTGAATATACTTATGGAACATCCTAAACAGATTTTATCAAAAAAACAATTATTAGAATGTCTATGGGATATTGATGGTGACTATGTAGACGAAAACACTGTGGCTGTCAATATAAGACGACTAAGAGAAAAGATAGAACTAACACCATCAAAGCCAGCATACATAAAAAATGTAAGGGGTATTGGATATCTGTGGAATATGGAGTGTAGAAAAAATGATAGATAAGTATAATAGTAAAACCAATAACTATTTAGTGTTTGGTAGTGTTATCCTAGTATGTATTATAGTCATGTTATTGACTACTCTAAAGGAATTTGGTGAAATTGATAGTATAAGGAGCAATCAGTTGGAAGAACTTTATCAAATAGCAGGTTCTGCTTCTGATAATGATACATATTATGCAATAACGGATGTCCTAAAAGGCAAAAAAGACGAGGATTCAATTGAATTAGGAAGACAATTGCTGTCAGAACAAGGTTTTACAAATTCTTATGTCAATAATTATGTGACAATAGGTCACGATACCAAGAATAATATTCTTATATTTAACATTGTCATAGTTTTTGTTTTTATTATAGGAATTTTTATAATAGTTTTATATACTAAAATTAATCATAAAAGAGAATTAAACAGTATACTTGAAGTTCTAAAAAGATTTACCAAAGGAGATTATAACTATCTGGCACCAATTACAGACGAATCAATTGGGAGCAAGATAAAATATAATTTAGAATCTCTAGGCAAGACGATAACTATAACGAATACAAGACTGCAAGAAGAAAAAGAAGGCACTAAAGCATTAGTTACTGATATATCTCATCAATTAAAGACTCCATTAGCATCACTGAAAATGTATTATTCCCTCATGGTAGAGGATGACTTAGATCAGAAAGAAAGACAGGAATTCATAGAAAGAAGTAAAGAACAGATAAATAGGTTAGAGGGATTAGTGGCAGCTTTAGTGAATATATCCAGACTTGAAACAGGGTTGATAAACATTAAAACTAGGATGAATGATATCAAGGAAACCATTATACAAGCTGTAAATAGTGTTTATATGAAAGCAGAAGAAAAAGAGATAGAGATAGACTTACATAAAATTCAGTCAGTAGTATTACCCTATGATGATAAATGGACAAAAGAAGCCATTTCCAATGTTATAGATAATGCAATAAAATATAGTGATAGAAATAGTACCATTACCATTCGAACCCAAAAATTACATAACTATCTAAGAATTGAGATCGAAGATGAAGGTATTGGAGTTAATGAAAAAGAATATACCGATATATTCAAGAGGTTCTATCGGGGTAAATGTGATATAGTCAAAAAACAAGAAGGTTCAGGAGTTGGACTATATCTAACGAGAAAAATATTAGAAGATCAGGGTGGTAATATAAAAGCGATTTCAAAATCTTCCATAGGAGTTAATAATAGAGGAAGTATTTTTGTTTTACAATTATTGTTGGAGTAGTTTATCAGTCTTACAATTCTGTAAGACTTTTTGCTTGTTAATGAAAGTAAAATGAAAGATTGAACCTTTATGATAATAAAGTAATGAAAGAGTTGATTGACAATTGATTATCTTAAGGAGGCAATAATAATGGATGTTATTCTAGAAACTAAGAATCTATGTAAATATTATGGAAAAGGTGAAAATCAGGTAAAAGCAATTGATAATACAAGTATGCAGATTAATAGAGGTGAATTCATTGCAATAGTTGGTAAGTCAGGGTCTGGAAAAAGTACTCTTCTTAATATGTTAGGGGGATTAGATAAACCTACAAGAGGTTCTGTTTTTATAGGAGATAAAGAAATATTCACATTAAAAGAAAAAGAACTAGCAGTTTTTAGAAGGAGAAAAATTGGTTTCATCTTTCAAGCTTATAACTTGATATCCTCCTTAAATGTATGGGAAAACATTGTTCTTCCTATAGGATTGGATGAAAGCCAAGTAGATACAAGATTTGTTGGTGATATCGTTAGGACTCTAGGAATAAAAGATAAAATTAAAAACCTTCCCAATACTTTATCAGGAGGGCAGCAACAACGTGTAGCAATAGCTAGAGCATTAGCTTCCAAGCCAGATATAATATTGGCCGATGAGCCCACTGGAAATCTGGATTCAAAGACTGGTGATGAGGTAATATCGCTACTCAAAATGTCAGCAAAAAAATACGGTCAGACTTTAGTTATGATTACTCATGATGCTGAGATTGCACAGATGGCAGAACGAATAATAGTTATTGAAGATGGCAAGGTGGTGAGATAGATGAAAACTACCACAAAAATTGCAGTAAGTAATCTTAAGTATAATAGAACAAGAAGTATTCTCATCTCAGTAGCGATAGTATTAACTAGTTGTCTTTTAATGATTATTGGAACTAGTGCCTTTGGATTAGTTAAATATAACAAGGTGAATGCTGGAGAGCAAAACGGGTATTATGAAGGTACATATATAAGAGTAGATATAGCGACTGTTGAAAAAATGAAGCATCATGCAGATTTTATTAATATAGGAATATCTGAAGACATAGCCACAATAAAAATGAATGATATAAGTGGTAGTCTTACTTATATGGACAATAACGTATGTGATATGATTAATATAGTTCTGGAAGAAGGTCATCTTCCAATTGAAGAAAATGAAATAGTTGGGCAGAAAGAATTTTTTGAGAGTATAAGCGGGACTTCATCCATTGGAAATATTGTCACAATACCATATAGGGTAAAGGGAGAAGGAAAAATAATAGAGAAGGATTTTATTATCTCTGGAATTCTTCCTAGTAACAAAACAAGTAATTATAATAAACGCTATCAATTATTAGTATCTGAAGATTTTTATAATAGTTCTATTAGTGATGAAAATAAGTCTTGCAATGTCATATTTAATGTGTTGGGAGTAGATGAATTCAACTATGAACAGATGCAGGATAAGATTAAAAGTCTAGCTGAGACTCTAGGTATAGATAAAAATAATGTTATTATAAATAAAGGGTATTTGATGTGGATTACTAATCCATCGTCAGACATAATATTTGTGAGTGTTTTAATAGGTATTTTAGTAATATTATTCAGCGCCCTTGTTATATATAATATATTTTATGTGGGTATAATTGATAAAGTACAAGAGTTTGGAAAAATAAGGGCTATAGGAACTACCAAGAAGCAGTTAAAACAAATTATTCTAAGAGAAGGGATGATTCTAGGATTAATAAGTATCCCTATAGGGATAGTATTGGGCTATATAATAGCCCATGTTGGTTTTGAATTTATGATATTCAAATTAATGGACCAGGTTGTAACTTACGATATAGAAAAGATATCTCTCTTAAATATACCAGTTATCTTATTAATTATATTAGTGTCTTTTATTACGATTTACATTTCTCTTAAAAAACCTATGAAGATTGCATCAAATATATCACCTGTAGAGGCTATTAGATATCATGATAATACAAGTGGTAAAATTATTAAGAGAAAAGGTTATAAAACAGTTAACCTATGCCGTTTGACAATGGCTGATATAACTAGAAACAAAAAAAGAACCTTAGCAACTATAATGACTATGGGGCTTAGTTGTGTACTTTTTGTTACAGTAGCTAATATTGCAAGTAGTATGAGTCCTGAATATGCTGCTAAGCGACAAATGGAAAAAGGTGATTATCACATTGAATTAAATTATGATGTTGATGATACAGCTTATCCAGAAAAAAATCTTAATCATCTACAACAGCAGAATATCATGGGAAATGGTTTAATTGAAGAGATTGAAGCAATAGATGGAATAAGTAAGATTGAAACAAGAGGTACGGTTCTTGCAAAATTAATATCTGATAATTCGTCAGAAGATGAAAGGTTAATGGGTATAAATGTACTTTCAAGGGAAGATTATGAAGCAAGGGTAAAAGAGTGTAAAAAAGGTGTTATGGACTATGATAAAGCAGTATCAGAAAATGGAATTGCTTATACATATGACTATTTTTTTGAGCAGTACGGTTATGAGATTGGAGATAAGTTAACTTTTGAACTCTATGATGGAGACAGGGTAATTAAGTTTGAAGCAGTTCTTCAAGCATCTACAAATTCTACAGATACAACATTTATAATGACTGAAGATACATTCAAAAAGTTAGGTTTCAAAGAAAATATTATATCTCATATATTTATATATTGTGATAAAGATAAAGTAAAGTCAGTAGGTAATATGATAGATAATATTGCTTCAAGAAGTGAGTATTATTCCATGAAAGCTTATACAGAACTGTTGAACCAATCAAGATTCAGTATCAGATTATTAGTTGTTCCAGTGTATGGTCTATTGATTGTATTGGGAATAATTGGATTCATGAATATGGCTAATACGTTGATTACCAGTATTATTGCCAGAAAAAGAGAATTCGGTATTTTACAGGCTATCGGACTTACTAACAAACAATTAGGTAAGATGTTACAAGCAGAAGGGTTAGTGTTCACTATAGGAACACTGATAATAGCTCTAACTGTAGGCAATTTTTTTGGTTACCAATTATTTCTAGGGGCTAAAAGAACAGGAATGATAGGTATATCCACATACCATTTCCCATTTAAAGAACTATTGATTATGACAATCTCTCTTCTTCTTATGCAGTCATTGTTATCAATATATATGAGCAGGTATATTCAGAAGGATGCCCTCATTGATAGGATTAGATATAATAGTTAATTAATGGTATTAAGTATAAACAAGATGACTCTTCAAAACTATTTAGTATTGAAGAGTCTATTTATTATATAGTAAGATTTTTAACATTCATCTCTACTTCATATGTCTTTCTATCACTTTGTTGTTGTATACTATTTTCTTGTTCACTATTAGTCATATTCATTATAACCTCTTATTATTGTACTTGCTTCATTATATTTGAAGTTATGAAACATGTTACTCTTATAATATATAATACATATTTAATAAGGTTAGTTATAATTAAAGTGAGATAGAGTGTTACTATGTTTAGTTGATGATCTGATTTTTGTTGTTCTGGACAACAAAAATCA
>NZ_BTPU01000039.1:0-101225 GCF_036985595.1 Vallitalea maricola
ACTAAATGAATTCTTTTTCTTTATTATTTTACTATAATCATTTATAATATTCCTAAGACAATTAATTAGGAGTGTTTACCAATGAAAATAGTATTATTATGTTTAGCTGGCTTTATTGCAGCCTTTGTTGATTCTATTGCAGGAGGCGGTGGATTAATTAGTGTACCTGCATATTATATGGCAGGATTACCTTCCCATATAGTTCTTGGAACAAATAAATTCTCAGCTACATGTGGTTCGTTGACAAGCTCAATAAAATACCTTAGAAGTGGACATGGCAACAAAAATCTATTGAAATATGCTATTCCTTTTACACTGGTTGGTGCATGTATAGGTGTTACTGTAGCTCTTCAAATCAATGAACAAACACTAAGTAGTATCATACTTGTAATGGTATTAATCATAGGAGTTTATTCGCTATTTTCTAAATCTCTAGGAATGAAAGAAAATCTCAAAAAGGTAACTAAACTAAGAATTTTATTACTTATATTATTAGCTCTATGTCTTGGTTTTTATGATGGATTCTTTGGACCAGGTACAGGTTCTTTTTTAATGTTTGGATTGATACAGCTCTTTGGTTTTGAGTTTACAAGAGCTTCGGCTAATGCTAGAGTAATGAATTTTGTAAGTAATATTACTTCATTATTTTTATTTGCGATTAATATGAAAATAAATTTCAGCTATGGTATACCAGTAGCAATATTCAGTATCCTAGGTGCAAGATTAGGGACTTCATTTGCTCTAAAAAAAGGTGCAAAAATCATAAAACCTATTTTTGTAACCATGTCTTTACTTCTATCACTAAAGTTATTGATTGTAGACGTATTACATTTAATATAATATCTGTTTTAAATATTTGTTCAGTAAATATTATAGAAAAATAAAGGGAATAAGACGATTAATCCTATTCCCTACTATTATTTATATTTTGCTATTTTATATTTTTTAGAGCATTCAATAAGAATTCCCAAGTTCTCTTTGTGGAAGAAATACTTAACCTCTCATCTGGTGTATGAACATCATACATATTAGGTCCAAGAGAAATCATGTCAAGTCCTTCAATCTTTTTATCGAATACACCGCATTCAAGACCAGCATGAATTGCTTTGATCAATGGTTTCTCTCCATACATATCTTCATATGTTTCCATGAATATATTTCTTAACTTAGATTCTTTTCTATATTCCCATTCTGGATATTCACCAGTCACTTTAAACTCAGAATGTCCATACTTAGCAAATAAACCTAATTGATAAGCCATTACTTTTTTCAATGAGCCTACTGAACTTCTTACAGCAATAGTTAATTTAACACAATCTTCATTAGTAACTACAACACCTAGATTAAGAGAACTTTCAACTAGCCCCTCTATATCAGAACTCATTGTTTGTATTCCATTTGGCAAGCATGTTAATAAGAAAATAAGATTATTCAAAGTATCTTTAGCCATCACTTTAGTATTATTCATATTCTCTTTTGTTATGACTACAGTAAGTCCACTGTCGCTTGTCCTAAACTCATTTTTTATATCTGAAGATATCTTATCAACTATCTCATTGAATTTATCAACTTCTTCATCAGCAATAATTACATTAGCATATGCTTCACGTGGGATAGCATTATCTTTTGAACCTCCAAATATATCAACTACATGAATATTCATAGCATCATTCAAATCATATAATATTCTACCTAGGATACGATTAGAATTAGCTCTGTTCTTATCGATATCACTACCTGAATGTCCACCTTTTAGACCTTTAACCATAATTTTATAAGTAGTACCTTCTGCTTGTTCCCACTTGATAGGAACATTTATACAAGCTTTTAAACCTCCAGCACAGCTTACTAGAAATTCTCCTTCTTCTTCACTATCAAGGTTCACTAATATTCTACCATTAAAATTAGATGGATCAACTCCAATAGCTCCATTCATTCCAGCTTCTTCATTTGATGTAATGAATACCTCAATTGGAGGATGTTCTATTTCGTTAGAGTCAAGAATAGCTAGACAATACGCTACAGCTATACCATTATCAGCACCCAATGTTGTACCATTAGCACTGATATAATCTCCATCAACTACTAATTCAATAGGATCTTTTAAAAAGTCATGTTCTACATCAAAATTCTTCTCACAAACCATATCCATATGTCCTTGGAGAATTACAGCAGGACTTAATTCATAACCTTTTGTTCCAGGTTTTTTAATAATTATATTTAGTTCTTCATCTTGAATCACTTCAAGATTTCTTTCTTTAGCAAAACTCAAAAGATAATTACTAATCTCTTTTTCATTTCCTGATCCCCTAGGGATATTACTTATCTTCTCAAAATACTCAAATACACTCTTAGGTTCTAGACCTTCTATAATTTTACTCATTTTTTCACCTTCCCAAATCTGATTTAGCTTATAGAGAAGTTTACCATTATTAGTTTAGTTTTTAAAACTATGGATTGGAGCTGGTATTCTACCGCCTCTATTGATAAGTCTGTCACAACCAAATTCATTTACTGGCATTAATGGTGCATAACCTAGTAAACCACCAAATTCAGCTTGATCGCCAACATCTTTTCCTATAACTGGTATAACTCTTACAGCAGTAGTTTTTTGATTAATCATACCAATAGCCATTTCATCTGCAATTATTCCTGAAATTGTAGATTCTTTAGTTTTCCCTGGTATAGCTATCATATCCAGACCAACTGAACAAACACATGTCATAGCTTCAAGCTTCTCTATTGTTAAAGCTCCTTTATTAACTGCATTTATCATACCCTGATCTTCACTAACTGGTATAAACGCACCACTTAGTCCACCAACATATGAGGATGCCATAACCCCACCTTTTTTAACTTGGTCATTTAATAATGCAAGGGCTGCTGTAGTTCCAGGTGCACCTACATAATCCACACCTATTTCTTGTAAAATATCTGCAATACTATCACCGATAGCAGGTGTTGGTGCTAGTGATAAGTCTATTATACCAAATGGAACATCTAAAGCTTTAGATGCTTCTTTAGCAACTAATTGTCCAACTCTAGTAATCTTAAAAGCTGTTTTCTTGATAGTCTCACATAGTTCTTCAAAATCCTTGCCTCTACAAGTTTCTAAAGCTTTTTTGACAACACCAGGTCCACTTACACCAACATTAATAATAGCATCAGCTTCACTTACACCGTGAAAAGCACCAGCCATAAATGGATTATCATCAGGTGCATTACAAAAGACAACAAATTTTGCGCATCCTATTGAATCACTATCTTTAGTTAAAACTGCTGTTTCTTTTATAGTACTTCCAAGTAATTTAACTGCATCCATGTTAATTCCAGTTTTTGTAGATCCTACATTAACTGAACTACAAACTCTTTCTGTTGTAGCGAGAGCTTCTGGAATAGATTTAATTAATTTTTTATCACTTTCAGTCATACCTTTACTAACTATAGCTGAAAAACCACCTATGAAATTGACACCAACTTCTTTTGCCGCTCTATCCAATGTTTTTGCAATAGATACATACGAATCTGTCTTAGTACTTGATGCAGCAATTGCTATAGGTGTTATTGAGATTCTTTTATTTACTATAGGAACACCATATTTCTTCTCAATATCTTCTCCAACTTTTACAAGGTTTTTAGCCTTAGTTGTAATTTTATTATAAATATTTTCATTAAACCTATCAATATTAGAATCAGCACAATCCATAAGATTAATACCCATTGTAATAGTCCTGACATCTAAGTTTTCCTTTAATATCATTGTATTCGTTTCTAGTACTTCTAATGAATTAATCATGTAAAATTCTCAATCCTCTCAGGTAGTATTTAATAGTTATAATCTATGCATCTTATTAAAGATCTCTTCATGTTGAAGTTTTATAGTTACACCTATCTTATTTCCTAGTTTATCTAATTCATCTACAACTTCTCCAAAAGGTTTCGTAATATTATTGACATCAACTATCATCATCATGTTAAAAAAACCTTGTACAATTGTTTGAGAAATATCAAGAATATTGATATTATCTTTTGCAAGATAGCTACAAACCTCCGATATAATTCCTACTCTATCTTTACCTACTACTGTAATAATTCCTCTTTTCATAACTTTAATTACTCCTTTCTGTCTTATACTACAACTAGTTCTGAATGACTGCTTCTTGAAGCAACTGATAAATTGAATTTATCACAATCAACATGTGAACAACTAGATAATACTGTTTTAACTGACTCATAGGCTAACTCAGGAAAGTTATTCTCCAAACTAAGATGCCCCAAAATCACATGTGATAATGTTTCATTATATAATGTAGATATTAATTCTCCGGATGTTTCATTAGATAAATGTCCTACATCACTCAAAATCCTTTTTTTAAGGAAATATGGATATTTCCCTACTTCTAAAAGTTTTACATCATGGTTTGCTTCTATAAATAATACATTGGAACCATTTAAATTATCTATTATGTACTCATCATA
Source organism: Vallitalea maricola (assembly GCF_036985595.1). Lineage (NCBI taxonomy): Bacteria > Bacillati > Bacillota > Clostridia > Lachnospirales > Vallitaleaceae > Vallitalea > Vallitalea maricola. The sequence continues at coordinate 4,480 of NZ_BTPU01000039.1, forward strand.
ACATCCTAAATCTGTTGCAACACTTATCTTTTTATCTTTACTCTTAAATGTATAGCATACTGGATCAATGGCATCATGAAATGAGTTAAAAGGATGAATGGTCATATCCTTAATCATGAAATCTTCATTAGGAAAAATTTCAACATGCAAACCTTCTGGAATTTTTCCTAATGAACTATAATTAAGTGTAGCATTCCATGTTTTCTTAGTGGCATAAATAGGCATTTTGTACTTTCTAGCGTATACACCAATACCTTTTATATGGTCAGAATGCTCATGAGTAATTAATATACCATCTATAGTATATGGATCTATGCCTATTGCATTCAAACCAATTTCTACTTTCTTTTTACTGATGCCAGAGTCAACTAACAGATTAACATTATCTGTTCCAACATATATACAATTGCCACTGCTGCCGCTAGCAATACTACATATTTTAAGTGCCATTTGAAATCTCCTATCTCTATATTATCTTTATACTTAAATACTAATAAGAAAAGACTATTAGGCTTAACCCATATAAAGTTTATAGCTTATATTATACATTATAAATTAATATTATCAATAGTTATTCTTCCTCTTCCATTTGCTTTTGAGATGTACATTGCATTGTCAGCTCTTTTCAATAAATCTTTTGGATTCTTACATACTTCTGGATAAGAAGAAATTCCTGTACTAATATTTATATTAATTAATTTATCATCATGAGCAATTTTCTGTTTAATAATGCTGTTATGAATCTCTTTCATTATTTTATATGCTTCATCCAATGTTTTATTAGGAAATATTAAAACAAACTCTTCTCCACCGTAACGCCCAACGATACTACCATTTATATTGGCATATTTCTCTGAAATGTTTGCAATGATTTTTAATACTTGATCACCAAATATATGTCCGTATGTATCATTAACCTTTTTGAATTTATCAATGTCAAAGAGTGCTAGTGACAAAACTTTTTTATTGATGCGGGCATCTTCATAAAGGTCATGAAAAATTTTTTGTAAGTAGTTCCTATTGTATACACAAGTCAAACCATCTCTTTTAGCCATTTCTTCCATTTTAGTATAAAGATTAGCGTTATTTATAGCGATGTTAATTTGATTTGCTATACCTTGAAAAAATTGAATGCTATTTTCATTAATCATTTGAGTAGATGTATGTTCCGCAATTAACAATCCATATGTATTTTTGTCATTAAGTATTGGTATTATAACAATAGAGCCAACATCTCTTTTAGATGTAAAATCGTATTTTCCTTTACTAACCTCATTATCAATATAAGGATCACGAATACTAAAATATTTATCTAGTTTACCCGATTTCATATTATCTATAAAAGATTTAAGATAGTCTTTCCCATGTGTAGATTTTACTTTGTAATGGTATGCATTAAGGTTAACATCATAAATAACTAATGAACATGTATCTACGCCTATAGCACCAAGTATTGAATCAGTAACCAATTCCATTAATTCATCAATATCCAAAACAGAACTAATATAACTAAGTAATTCATTCTGGATATACATTTCTGCAGTAAATCTATTTAATCTTTTATTAGCTTCTTCCAATTCCATCTTCTGCTTAACTAACTGGTCATGAACTAATTGAATTTGCTGTCCCGATACAACTAATTCTTCATTTTTATTTTTTGCCTTTAACCAAAGTTTTTTTTGAATATTGACTTGATTCTTTAAGTCTTCAGTAGACCCATAAAATATTATGAATACTCCTATTATTACTATTATAATTTGTAACATGAATAGTAGTGGTACAAAGTTTAAATATCCAGTGACTCCACGATATATACTAGTAATCGCTAAAGGCAGTATAACCAAAATATATGTATGATATCTTATAAGTTTACTCTTAAACCCAAGGATGGTGATAACCTCAACACATAACATAATATACATGATGCAAGCTGAATTAGAAAGGAATCTATTTCTTTCTAATACAACAAAAGAAGTTATAATTAATTGAACAAGTTTGGTAATATAAAACACACGAATATTTTTAAAATAGTCTAACCGGTGAAAAACAATATTAATGATATATATTAATATAACCATTGTCAATCCGTATATAATATATCTATCGCATTTATTTAGTATCTTAGATATTAGAAAATATATTATTATCATTGACGTTATTATAGTATATATATAAATAAACTTCTTTTCATATTTTAGTGTTCGTTCCAAGGCCTATCCCCTCACTTGTCCCAATATATATCAATTTTATCTCCTATACCTATCTTTTCCATGTAAGATGCGTTTTTCCCATTTATCAAACATACAATTTTGCCCTGTGGATTTTTCAAATCAAAATCTATGTAATTAAAAATATCAACAAATATGTAGGATTTTTTCCCATCCAATAATATCTCATCACCATTCACATAAACTTTTACTTGTAAAGCATTGTCCACTTCCACTTTTTCTTCTTGTATAATAGCTTCTTCATTAATAGAAGCACTATTATTACTTATATTTTCATCCGTATCCTTAACTTGTTCTTCTTTAATTTTTAAAGTTATTCTGTCATTTTGATTCACTTTGTATTGAAAAGACTTAATGTCGCTATTAACATAAATATCGGTATCATCTACACTGATATCAGCTATTTCTAATATGTCAGCAATAGAATAATCTGTATAGATCTTAATATCATCTTTATCAACTATACTATAATCCATATTTTTATCTATGTTATTAACCAGAATCTTATAAGGTAAATTAAGTTTAGTATCATTGATATAAATATTATATGGTTCATATTTATCAATTATATCTTTAAGCAATAACTTTGGTGTTATTCCATGTTTTGCTTCTTTAAGTATAATATTATCGTTAGCACTAATAGGATGGTTAAGACCTACCACTTTATCATTTACAAGTATAACGGCAGGTTCTCCAGTAGTACCTCTTAATTTTTTTTCTTCTCCATTTAACTTATAGCGTAAATCTTTTCCACGTCTACAAATAAGATTTTTATGATTAAATCCCTTATAGGCTACTATATCCACTAAAGTTAAATTATTATTGTTGAATATCTTTAGTTTCTCACCATTCAAAGAAACATTAATAAAATCATTATTATCTTTATTAATGCCACTCAAGCATATACCAACAGGTGTTACCATTTCAGGATTTTTGGAACTTTTATTTTTGAAATATACATTATTGAGAACTTCATATCCTCTAAGAGCAACACGTTCATTTGGTAGTTCAAGTTTCTCGGATAATATATTAGTAAATTTCTTAAGCCTTCCTCCACCACCAACACAGAAAACTGCATTTGTAGTTTTTCCACCGTTAAGTTCCATTATTTTACTACTTATATTTTGAGCAAGAGAGTTCATAGTTGGTTTTATCTTGTTATAAATCTCATCAGAACTAACTTTATGTGTGATTCCCATAATATCTTTAAAAACTATGGTCTTCACTTTATTAAGCTTAAGTTTAACTTTTTCAGCAGTCTCAAAGTCAACTAGGTAATCATGTACAATCTGTTCTGTGATTTCATCACCTGCCATTGGTATCATACCATAGGCGATTATACTGCCTTCTTTTGTAATAGCAATATCTGATGTACCTGCCCCAATATCAACTAAAGCAATATTCAATAATCTATATTGTTCTGGAATAGCAATATTTATGGCTGCAATTGGTTCTAATGTAAGACTTGATATTTTTAGATTGCATTTATCAATAACTGAATATAGACTATCTACAACTTCCTGAGGTAAAAATGTTGCAAGTAGATCTACCCCTATTTTATTACCTTTATGACCTTCCAAATTTGAGAATGTATAATCATTTAAATAATATTTAATTACACTATATCCTACACAATGATATGCATTACCTTCAATTAACTCTTTATTTAACTTTTCGTGTGCTTTTTCCATAGCCATAAGTTCTAACAGATGGATATGTTCTTTATTTATTACTTGATTAGTTTCCATTTGTTCTTCAACATGAACTTGATAGGTTTTCAAAACTCGTCCTGCAGCGGCGATGCACACATTTTTCAACTGAAATCCTATTTGCTTTTCCAGTTTTGATTTAACCAAGTTAACTGTTTCAGCAACTTTTTCTATATCATGTATCTGTCCATCAATCATAGCTCTTGTATTATGTAAAGCTGTATAATTACCGATTATGTTAAACTTATCATTGTTCATGTAACCTACAATTCCTACTATACTTCTAGTTCCTATATCTAGTCCAAAAACATACTCGTTAATATGTAATATCTCTTCTGATGTCATAGCTTAAAAATCACCTCAAATGCTTATTACAGAAATTTAAAACACATATTTTTATTCTTAATTACTATGTAAATCAATTGATTGCATACATATACATAATATATAATAACACATAAATAGAAAAAATCTAGACTTTTATACTTTTTTTAACAAAAGAGGATTAGATTCTTTTTGAAAATAATCCTCTAACATATACCAGTATTAAATTTATCATTTAGAAATATATAAATCTTTTATTCCTTTATAATTATTATAAATTGAAGGCTTTAAATTGCCTTTAACTCTATCCTTAGAAATGATTGCAGATGTTCTGAAAAACAAGCTGAAGTATGGTAACTCGTCTGCAAATAAATTTTTAAATTCATTAGTAGAATTTAATATATCACTATCACTAATACTGCCAAAAATAGTTTCTAATACTCTATCCATATCTGGGTTATTATAAGAAATAAAATTATTACCGCCTACAATTTGAGATGAATGGAACGCAAAAGTAAAATCAGGTACTACTGATAATTTCCATTCTCCTAATAAAAGGTCAAAGTCTTTGTTAACTATTTTTTGGTTATATGTTCCATTATCAACCAAATCAATATTTATAATAAAACCAACATTCTCTAAAGATTCTTTAATCTTATTTGCAATTCTTAGTCTAAGAGGATTCTCGCTATTGACTAATAACCTTAAACTAGGTTTCTGTTCTTCTCCATTAGTATCAGCAAAACCAGCTGCAGCAATTAATTCTTTTGATTTATCAGTATCTTTCTCATAAGTAACAGAATCACTTTCATTCAGCCATGATTTTGGATGTATTGGATATTCAGTTATATATGCATGATCTAAGAATTCATTTTTAATGATGTCTTTCCTATCAATTGCATAAGCTATAGATTTCCTGATATTTTTATCGTTTAATAATGTATTATTAAAATTAAATCCTAAAAATGTATAATAATATGTTGGATACTCTGTCAAAGAAACTCCTTCAGTCTCTGCGTACTCTTGCCAATCAAATTTTGTTGGATTTATTATATCAACAATGTTTTGGTTAAAAGCATCTGAATCATTATTTTTATCCCTGGTTATTATACCTTTTATTTTTTCTACATATACTTCACCATTGTACCAATTTTTATTGGCTGTAAGATTAAGTTCTTTCATTGTAGTAAAGTCAGCAAATGCATAAGCTCCTGTCCCAATTGGTTTCATGCTATTATCTTCGTTTGATTTATAATGATGTTTAGGTATTATAGGAAAATTCATAGTATATAAAGAAAATGCAAATGGCTGGTCAAAATAAATTTTAAAAGTATATTGATCCACAGCAGAAGCTCTTTTATAGTTTTTAACATTATCTTTATATATTGAATCGTCAGGTGCAGCTTTTAGAGTTTCTATTGTGTAGATAACATCATCAGAATGCAATTCTTCTCCATCATGAAATAATATATTCTTTTTTAAAGTAATAGTAATTGTAGTTCCAGAATCTGATAATTGATATGAATCCACAAGATTAGGAACTGGCTTTTCTTTATCATCTAATTCAAACAAAGAATCAAATACTAACTTCAATACCTGATCTACAGTTCTATCAGTATTAAGTAATGGATTCAGCGTAGATGGATCCCTCATTAACAATTTTAATTCTCCACCAAATTCTGGAGTAGCTTCAGTCACTTTCTCTTTTTCGTCTTGTTGATTTACTTGCGTATTTTCTATAGTATCTTTATCTGTTGTTTTAGTACACCCGCTTAATAGGGCAAAACATAATATCAATAGCATAATTAAAGATAATTTTTTCATTATTATTCCTCCTGTGACTAGTCTAAATATTTTTTCATCTGATCATAAGTAATATCTAATGTATTACTATTATCAATTATCACACCAGCATATTTCCTGAATTCTTCATCTGATAATTGTTTGCTAATTATATTCATAGCTGATTCAGTAGAAATGTTTCTATATTTCAACAACCTATCAATACGAACATCTATATCACAATAGATATACCAATATTCATCTATCAAGGAATATATTTCACCTTCGCCTAAGGCAGTTATTTCTAAAACAATATAAGAATATTTATTTTCATTTTTCAATTTGTTAATAATATTCGTTATATCCTCATTTATATATGGATGAGTTATATCTGTTAATTGCTGTAATTCCTTTTCATCAGCAAAAACTAACTTTCCTAGCTTACTTCTATTAATATTGCCATTATCATCCAAAATATGCTTTCCAAAATGATTTACAATCTTTTTATATGCTTTGCTATCTTTACTAATAACATTATGTGCAATCTCATCAGCATCAATAATATATGCGTTAAATCTACTTTTAAATAGATTAGATACTTCTGATTTGCCACTTCCACAACCGCCGATTACTCCAATAATTTTCATTCAATCAACTCCAAGATTATACAAATTTTAATTCATGTAATCTTACTACATATTAGAAATTTTTGCAAATTGATACATAATTAGTGGAAATCTTTATTTCGTATCATACCAAGTCATTCCCATATTCACATCGACTTCTAATTTTACACTTATATCAACTGCATTTTCCATTTCTTCTACTAAATATTTTTTCACTAATTCAACCTCATCCCTATGAGCTTCTATTAATAATTCATCGTGTATTTGAAGAATTAATCTTGAACGAAGGTTTTCTGATTTCAGCTTATTGCTAATATTAATCATAGCAATTTTAATAACATCAGCAGCACTACCTTGTATAGGTGTATTCATAGCAATTCTCTCACCAAAGGCACGTTGCATAAAATTATTGGAGTTAAGTTCTGGAATTGGTCTTCTCCTATTAAGCATTGTTAGGGAATACCCTCTATTCTTAGCAAACCTTATACAATTATCAAGGTATATCTTTACACTTGGATACTTTTTAAAATATTTATCTATATATTCTTGCGCTTCTTTTCTTGTAATATGAAGGTCCTGACTTAAACTAAATGCTCCTATCCCATATACAATTCCAAAGTTAACAGCTTTTGCATTACTTCTTTGCAAGCTGGTTACTTCTTCAAAAGGAATATGAAAAACTTGTGATGCTGTTAATCTATGAATATCTTGATGATTGTTATAAGCTTCAATTAACGTTTCATCTTCTGATAAATGTGCTAATAAACGTAATTCTATCTGAGAATAATCCGCATCAATAAAAACGTAATCCTCTCTTGGCACAAATACTTTTCTTATCTCTCTGCCAATATCCATTCTTATTGGTATGTTTTGAAGATTAGGTTCTATAGAACTGATTCTGCCTGTTGATGTAATAGTTTGTTTGAAAGTAGAATGAATTCTTGAATCATCTTTGCCTATATAATCAAACAATCCATCTGCATAAGTAGATTTCAATTTAGTAAGTTGTCTATATTCACTAATCTTATTAATTATTGGATGTTCACTTTTTAATTTATCCAATACCTCTGCAGCAGTAGAATAACCTGTCTTGGTTTTTTTGATAATAGGTAATTCCAATTTTTCAAATAAAATAACACCAAGTTGTTTAGGGGATTTAATATTAAATTCTTCTCCAGCCAATTCATAGATTTCGCTTTCAAGTAAATCTATAATTTTGCCCAACTTGTCCGAGTATTCATGTAACAATACAGAGTCCACTTTGATACCATAAAATTCCATATCAAACAAGACATAAATTAATGGCATTTCAATATCATAAAACAATTGATGCATGTTCAGCTCATCAATCATGTTATCTATCTTTTCATAACTATGATAGATAATCGCTGCTAATGAAGAACAATAATTAGCGAACTCTTCCTCAGGTAGCTCTAGATATGAAATCTTATTTCTACCTTTTCCTAATAGCTCTTCTTCTGATTTAATAATAATCTGCAGGTATTCTTTAGCAATATCATCTATATCGTAAGTATCTTTTGTTGGATTGATAGTATAAGCTCCAACAAATGTATCAAAACATATATTTTCACATTTTATATTATACTCACTAAATATGTGAAGATCATCCTTCAATCCATGAGTAATCTTTTTAATATTTTTATCTTCAAAAATACTTTGTATGATTTCAAGGACATATGAACTATGGAGTTCATCACTACATTTAATAAAATATGATTCTTGTTCATTATAAGTAATACTAATACCGATAACTTTATGATTTTCAGTCACAATATAATATGCTAATGTTTTTTCATTAGATATCTTAACAATGAACTTGTCTAATTCATCTTTCGTGGATATTGAATGATGAATTACTGATAATGAATTGTTCTCATCAATATTTCCTATAGAAGAACCAAATTTTTCCAATAAACGTTTGAATTCCAGCTTTTTGAATATGTTGTATGTTTCTTCGTTAAATATATTATCTATTCTCAGACTATCTTTTTCAAAATCTATATCACAATCTACACAGATAGTAGCTAAACCCTTACTTAAAATTGCAAGTTCATAATTCTCTTTTAAATTTTTGGATGCTCTAGGTGGCTTCAATTCATCAATATGATTATAAGCTTCTTCTATTGAATGATAATTAGTAATAATCTTGATTGCTGTTTTTTCACCGATTCCAGGAACCCCTGGAATATTATCCGATGAATCCCCCATTAGCCCTTTCAAATCAATAAATTCTGTAGGCGTAACTCCATAAAGAGCAATAACATCTTCATCAAAATAGTTTTCAGTTGTAGTAGTCTTATTTTTAGTCTTTGGAATACTAATTTTAACTTTTTTAGTTGCCAACTGTAATAAATCCCTATCTCCAGATAATACAGTTGTTTCAAAACCTGATTTCTCACTCTTATGTGCTAATGTTCCAAGTACATCATCAGCTTCATAGCCTTCAACCTCATAAATATTAATATTCATGGCTCTTAATACATCTTTAATTATTGGCATTTGCATTCCTAACTCATCTGGCATACCTTTTCTATTGCCCTTATACTCTTTATATTTTTCATGTCGGAATGTAGGTGCTTTAAGATCAAATGCAACGCCGATATGTGTTGCATTTTCATCTTTGATTACTTTTAATAGTATATTTACAAAACCTAAGACAGCATTAGTATAAATACCTTCTGAATTAGATAACAAAGGTAATCCATAATAAGCTCTATTCATAATACTATTTCCATCAACTAATAGTACTTTATCTTTACTCATAATCTATTCATCCTTACTTTTATTTGGTATCCATTAAGATACATTAGTTAAATTTTAACTTATCTAGGTAAAAATTCTAGAATAATACTATAAGTTATTATAACAAATGAATAACCAATTAACAATGAATATGAATTAAAAAAGCAAAGAATAATTATCCTTTGCTTGTTTTATTATCTATTTAATTTATTTTTTTCGATTTTTATATAAATCAATGGAATAATCAGTATGATGGTAATACCTATTATAATTATCCACCCTATATTCCGCTCATCGTTACTTTTATTAGATGGAGGTTCAGATTCTGTAGTAGTATCTACTTGACTATCAAAAGTCAAAGTTGGATTATTATTTCCTTTTGATTCGCTAAACTCAGCATCAATTTGTTCGCCTTTATCTAATTGCTTATTATCTTTATCCATATTATTAGATTCGTCATCTATTAAACCTGTATTATCATCTTTAGTCATACCCTGTATACCATTATCTGGCTCAATGTTTTCCTTGTATAGAGCAGGGTTCTCTGACTTTTCTTCAGACCCATAAGCACCTTCGGATATACTATCTCCATTTTCAGCAGCCTGAAATTCAAATGTACCTAAATCATCTTCAGTTGTAGCTATTTCCTCTGATTTGATTTCATTCTTAGGAACAGGATCATTCTTGAAAGATTTGCTTCTAATCTCTGCTTTAGGAGCCCCTTCTTTATCATTATAATCTGAAGTAGCTATTTGTTTAACAGGTGCTGCTTCTTTTGTTGCTTCATCTTTTATATCTTTATCCATACTATCTTCTTTACTTGACTCATATTGTAATTCATCATCAGTAATTCTATTAATATTGGTTATGCCGACAAACCCGAATACTAATACAATAACAAAAACAGCTGCTACCGCAGTATAATATTTTCTAAATCTATTAAGACTATTTATTCTGTTTTCAGTTTGTCTTTCAGTTAAATTTGTGCTATCTATTTTAACCATTAGATTTTTATGAAAATCTGTTGGTAACTCTTTCTCTTCATTTATATCGTTAACATTATTAATCATTGTTTGCAGAAAATCAAGTTCTTCTTTGCACTGTTCACAACTTGCGATATGTTCTTCAAATAATTTTCTTTCTTCTTTAGATAATTGGTCATCAATGTATAACGACATCATTTCTTGAACTTTACTACAATCCATTTTTTAGCCCTCCTTTCACTTAATTAGACGTAAACATTTTTATTTTGTTCCTTTTTTTCTATAATTATTTTTTTTAGACTCAACCTTGCTCTGGATATACGTGATTTTACTGTTCCTATAGATATATCTAATATATCCGCAATATCATCGTAGGAATATCCTTTTATGTCTCTTAGTATAATAATCATTTTATGTTCCTCTTTTAATTCATTAATAGATTCCCTAATAAACAAGATATTTTCATTTCTAATTGCTTTCTCTTCTGGGGTCAATCCTTTATCAATAAATTGTTTATGTATCACTCCATCTTGTTGTTCCATAGATTCATCCATAGATTCAACCTTATTATTTTTTTTCTTTTTTCTATATTCATCAATACAAGTATTAACAGTAATTCTATGTATCCAAGTAGAAAAAGAGGATTTGAAATTAAACTTATCCAATGATTTATAAACTTTTATAAAAACTTCTTGTGCCATATCATTTGCATCATGTTCATTACCAAACATTTGGAAAGCAATATTATAGACTCTTTTCTCATAATTTATGATTAATTTTTCAAATGCATCTTTATCTCCTTTTTTTGCCTTTTTAATAATGGTTTTTTCCATATCATGTAGCATTTTAAGGCTGTACCTCCTCTCATTAAAACCTTTTTTCATTTGTAATTTATTCTAATGCAATCATATTGTAACATGTTTTATTGTTCCAATGATTAATATAAAATATTATTGTTACACATATTGTAACAAAAATCTTAAATATGTAAAGTTATTTTTTTCTAGGCGGTTAATATTAACAGAATTTTTAAACTTGTAATTTTTTCAAAAAACATGTTGATTTTTTTTTAGGTATGTGGTAATATTTATAAACGTCAAGTGAACAAGCGGATGTGGCGGAATTGGCAGACGCAGTAGACTCAAAATCTACCGGTGGTGACATCGTAAGGGTTCGAGTCCCTTCATCCGCATTTATAAAAAACGTCGATTTATGATTATTCATTAATAGGCGTTTTTTTGTCTATACTAATATTATAACAGAAACCTTACTGATCTATCAAAGACATAAAATATTTTTATTATGAGGAGATTAATTTTGAAACCAATAATTAAAAAAACAGTAATATGTCTTATAATCATTTTATTTATAATTAGTCCTTTTTTTCAATACATCAAAAGTATATCAGTCATGAAAATCTATAGCTATATTTGTAAAAAAGATAGCTTTATCAAAGAATTGAACATAGATATAAATATGCCAGGTGGTCTAGCTACTAGTGAAAAAGACTGGTATCCTTTTGTTATGACATTCAATGATAATGAAGGTTTTTCATCTTTTATGGATAGAAAAATGAATTTTACTGTATTATATAACTTTGGTGCTTTTGAATATCTAAATGGAGCCTCAATGATATATAATCCTGATTCCAATTATTATGGTGCTTTTTATGGAGCTTATTTTGTACAAGAAACAGATACCGAAAATCATAAATTTGGATTTCATAATAATGGAGAGATTGATATAGAAGAAGCCATGCTTCCAGGTACTTATGATATTAATGAACTAGTACTGGGAGGATTTGGATTGCATAATCCTATTTCTGATTATAAGATAGATAGTATTAACGAAGTAGATACTTATATTGGTTATAATGATTGGTCTGTTATTGATGCTACAGTAATGACTCATGGACATAATCATAGATATAAGGAAAATTACCAAGCTTATATCCAATACGGAAAACCACCATCAAAATATAATGGTAAGCAGGATTTTCCAGTTACTAAGTTCAAAAGCAGAATCTATATGAAATATCTCTCTGAAAAGAAATGTACAGTTTTTCTATATGCTATTGCTCCTAATATTAAGACTATAGAAAACTGTGATAAGAACTTTTTACAAAAAAGTGTTCTTACGATTAAATAAAAGGTGCTAAGAGCTTATTTAATAGCCTAGCACCTTATTTTTAATTTTTCTTAAGCGCCCCTAGGTACTCCTGAAACGACATTTAAATTAGTTTTATCAATTGTTTCTACCGATTGTTTATTACCAGTAGAGATATTATATTGAACCCATATATAATCTTCACTAGAATATGATTCTTTCCATTTATAATAAATATTATTATCATCATAATAAAGATAGATTTTACCCTCATCCTCTACATAATTATTATAATCAACAAGTTTATGATACTTCAGAGTATCATTTTCAAATATATAATACGCTAACCCGTACATAACTCCTATATCAGATATAGAATATTTTGCATTGATTTTATAATCTTTATTTCCATCTTTATAAAAATCAAAATCACCTTTATTTATAACTCCAATTCCACCTGGTCCATCATAATATACTTCTCCTATTAATTTATCATTAAGCAATCCATCACAATCTAAATTAGTAGTAGAATATACTTCATTAATGTTTGAGTCAAGGTCATAAACTAATGTAAGCACAAAATTATCATAATATATTCTATTCTTATCATCATCTATAACCATTATATTACCTTCCATAGAATCAATAAACTCAAAATTATCTTTATCCATAATGTAAAATTTATCTGGCTCCTGATAAATGATGTATTCGTCTGTATAATATATTTTTTTAACATCATTAGTTTTAGTTAACTGTTTGCTTGCTTTGTTATTAACATTATAATGATATATATTATTATCATCTATGTCTAGAAAATACACATTTTCTTTACATATACCAATATCTAGTACTGAACCAGAATAAATTATGTCTTGTTTATTATTTATAAGATTCTTTAAATATAAATTTTCATTTATCAAGTTTGAAGTATATGCAAGGTAATCTTTTGAAATATCATAATTCCTAATATTTACATTGGATATTTTCATCAAAGCATTATTTTTTATTTTATAAAGATTATTACTTTCATATTCAAGTATATATGTTATCCCTTCTTTAGTATTATAATCTATAAGTTTTATTCTCTTATTCCCTATACTATAATTTATAAAAGGAGTTGAGTACAAGGTAATTTCATTAGGCAAAGTGTTTTCCATCTCAAAATTTAATGTAGGATAATAATATTTGTTATCAATAGCACCATTAAATTTCTTAGGTTCAATTAATCTATAAGATTTTAAAATACCATCTACAGTATCATAATAATAATCACCAACCCTTAAATAACCATTTTCTTCTCTAATGTAGTGTGAACTATCATTGTCAGGAATATTTACCTTTGTTAATTTTTGTGTATTAGCACTATATTTATATACACTATTACTAGAATATATGATAATATCATTATCACTGAAATATATTTTAAACCAGCTAATAGGTTCGCTAAAATCAGATTTTATCAATTTGTTATTCATCTTATCATAGCTGAATATTGAATTTTCATCATAAATTAGGATGATAGAATTTTCCTTATATATTTCTTCATCATTTAATCCTAATTCATTAATATTATTACAAATAATTTTTTTGTTGTTATCATAACTCAAAGTGTATAAATGAATTTCATCTTTAATCAACGCTTCATTATTGGACGTATCAATATATATGCTTTTTGGTGGTAAGCTATTTATTAAAACTGAATCATAAAATTTTTCAACATTTTTATTATCCTGTAAACTATTTGTAAAAAGATATTCACCATGATTATAGAAGCAATAACAGTCGTCTCCAATTTTAAATGCTTTTAAACCATTTTTACTAAGATCTATATCTTTGATTTTAGTTATTAAATTATTAGTATTACGATAAAGCCCATTTTCTAAAATGAAATATGGCGAATCAGATATAACATCAATACTTCTTTTAGTATTGAAATTAATAAATGCAAATCCATCATTTGAATTAATACCTGAAGTGTAATAAATATGGTTATCTTTATCAATATTGATTCGTTGGCTTTTTGACGGAATAATCAATGTTTTGTAATCTTCCATCTTATTCAATTCTATTTTTATGAAATAACTTTTATTATTATATTCTACCACTCCTGTTATAAAAGCTTGGGGGACATCATAAGTTTTATGGAATTGAAGATTATTAATTGTACTAAGTTTATCAACACCAAAATCAATTTCATCTAGAACAGTATAATTTCTATCACATACAACTAATCTTTTATTTCCAGATTGATCATTGACTATGAATATATATGTATTATCTACATCTAAAATTTGTTCAAATTTATAGGGAACAGCATATTGAGTATTTACATCCATATCATTAATGTAAATATTTATAATCTGGCTTTCATTCTTATTCTTATAATTCAGATATAGATGAAGACTATTATAAGAATTTTGTGTAATGCCTTTATATTCTAATTTATCATCCAAATTAAATTCTGTAGCTTTTTTCAATTCACATTTTTCATTTATCAGGTTAAATATAAGTTTATTTTTATTCTGTGTTACTACAATAAAATTACCATCCACCAATTTCTTAATCTCCAAGATATCTCCTTGCAATAACATTTTATATTGATTAGCATCATAAGGTTTATAAGAAATCAAATGAGTAATATTATTTTCTTCGTACTCCAAAAAATACAAATCATCAAAATCAATTAACTTCTTTCCAATAGCATTAGTCAGATCAATACTTAATAATCGCTCAAATAGATTGATTTCATCATCTGTATACATTGAATAGACTTTTATTCCTTCTTTTGAATTAATCCCTATATTATTATATCCGGCAAAAAATATACTTTGGTCATTGCTTAATTGTTTGGTAAAGGATATTATGTTTTCATCACCACAAGTTTCATTAATTAGTTCGATTTTATTTTGGTCTATATTACTGGATTTTATTATAAATCTATCCTTCTCTATAGAAATACTATCAATATTATTAACATTAGTATTAGATAGTTCATAATATCTAGTAATCCTTTTATTATCTTTTACAATGTGTTTCACATCTTGTTTATCTAACGTTACATCATTTGATTTACTATTAGTTTCCATATTATTTTCCTTATTGATTACTTCACTGCTCTCAACTTGTAAAGACTCTTCATCATTTTTAGATTCATCTAAACTGCCCTTATTACTATCGTTACATGCTACTAATGTTAATACCATAGTCAATATGATAATTATCATTAACATACTATTATATAAATTTTTAGTTTTATACATGCTTCCGCAACCTCCTCATATTACGTTATAATACTCCATTAGTAATTATAAATTTCATCTACAAGGAAGTCAATAAATTATATTTTTTGTATTACAAAATTGCAAGTATGTCTATTTTGTTGTATAATAAAATATATAGACAATGTTCATTAAAATTCAATACTAAATTGTCTAATGCATTAATAAAATGTCGTATGTTGAAAAATTCATACCAAATTAAGGAGGTTTTAGTTTTATGTTCAAGCATTTTTCTAAACTCACAAAACTTCTTTGGGTACTAGTTCTATCACTTCTACTGACATCTTATCTCATTCCTAATCAAACCCTTGATACATTAGCATCTGGTTCCACAACTACACCGTATACTTGGAATAATGTTATCCCAGAAAAAATACCTTCCCCTACTAATGATAATGGAAAATTAGTATTATTTGATACTTCACACGGCGGTACTTCTGGTAGTGCTGATTGGGTTATCGACGGTGCATTTTCAAGTTTTGCAGATGCATTAGTAAATGAGGGTTACACCGTAAGAGAATATAGAGGCATTGATAAAAATAATGATGGAGTCATACGATTTTATGATGACAGACAACCTGGTAATGTGGCTCTTAATGAATGTGTTATCACTTATGACTCTATAAAAGATGCAGATGTTTTTGTTATGGCAGAACCTAATAGACCTCTTATGATATCTGAATATGATGCTCTAGAACAATTTGTAGATTCTGGAAAAGGAATATATCTTATTGGAGACCATTATAATGCAGATAGGAATCTTAATACATGGGATTCAACCGAAGTATATAATGGATATAACAGATCAACTGATATTGCATATAATATGAGCACAGAATACGGAGATATGAGAAATCCTGGTTCAGCTAATGCAGGATGGTTAGCAGAAACATTTGGCTTGAGATTTAGATTTAATGCTATTGATTGTTTGAGTGGTGTTTCTGAAATAAAGTCCTCTACATATTCAGAAGGAATAACTGCAGGAGTATCCCCTATACTTATGGCTGCAGGTGCTACTTTATCTATTGTTGACGGCAGCAAAGCAAAAGGTATAGTATACTTTTCATCTACAGATAATCCTACAGCGTGGTCTCATGCTGCAGATACTGGTTTATATTTTGGTGGTGAAGATGAAGGTGCATATGTTGCTATATCTAAACCTAGTTTAGGAAAAGCTGCTTTCATTGGTGATTCTTCTCCTATTGAAGATTCTACTCCAAAATACTTACGTGAAAATGATGGATCCACAAAATCCACATGGCCAGGTTGGAACGATACCGGACATGCCGCAACATTAAGTATTAATATCGTTAATTGGCTTGCAACTCAAGAAAATTATGTAGGATTTGATGGTGTTAATCATGCCGCTGGTATACCTACTCCTAATCCAATGATAGCCATTGAAACCAACCAGCAACAAGCTGAACCTTGGACTAATCCATCAGGAGGATATGATCCATGGGATACAGATACTTTTGCAGATGGTTCTTTCGGTGCACCTTATCCTTCAACAGGCGGATCAACTGACTCTGCTTCATTTGCTCTATATCCTGCATATGTTTATGAAAATGAACCTTTTGCCATATCTATAACTGGAGATGCTTCCAATCCATTATTTGGTGCTTATCAAGATGGTGGAAATCAGCAAGGGCAGCTATATCTAAATGGTTCATGGACTTCATCGGGATATAATGCTGTTCCTGTTCCATTACCATCTGCAGTTACAGCAAGGATAGTTTCAGTAGCAAATCCACCTATTAAAATACGAATTAAAGTAAATGGTTCTAATAAAGATACAAAAACTGTTACAGGCTTATCAACTGGTTATGGTTATTTACAAGGCTCAATATCCGGAAATACAGGTGAAATAGTAGCAGCATCCAAAAACGGTGTTATTCTAGGCACTGCAATGATTGATGCTTCTGGTCAAGTTAAAATTGCAGTTAAAGAAGATACTGGTATAACATTATCATTATATGGTTCTGATGGTGTGCTGAAAAATGATTATACTGGAACATATAATGTGGTAAGTGGTCAAACAACTACAATAAATAGTAATCCACAACCTTCAGCACTAACTGTTGCAGAAGCACTTAATGAATCTAATGGTACTGTAGTTACTCTTACCGGTTATATCGTTTCTGACCTTAACGGTATCTATGCTGTGAAAGTTGCTGATACCAATGACCCACAAGCTACAACTATTGCTGTTAAACTGGAATCCAATATGAGAGATGAATTCAGTCCTCTTAATAATCCTGATGCTTTAGGACGTAAGATTTTGGTGACTGGTACTCGTAATGACTATATGTTGCTTCCCGGACTTAAAAATGTTACATCTATTGAGTTTATTGATTCTGGCAATCCAAGTGCTTTAACTGTTGCAGAGGCACTTAATGAATCTAATGGTACTGTAGTTACTCTTACTGGTTATATCGTTTCTGACCTTAACGGTATATATGCTGTTAAAGTTGCTGATACCAATGACCCACAAGCTACGACCATAGCTGTTAAACTGGAATCCAATATGAGAGATGAATTCAGTCCTCTTAATAATCCTGATGCTTTAGGACGTAAGATTTTGGTGACTGGTACTCGTAATGACTATATGTTGCTTCCTGGACTTAAAAATGTTACATCTATTGAGTTTGTTGATTCTGGCAATCCAAGTGCTTTAACTGTTGCAGAGGCACTTAATGAATCTAATGGTACTGAAGTTACTCTTACCGGTTATATTGTTTCTGACCTTAATGGTATATATGCTGTGAAAGTTGCTGATACTAATGACCCACAAGCTCAGACTATAGCTGTTAAATTGGAGTCAAGTATGAGAAATGAATTCAGTCCACTAAAAAATTCAAATGCTTTAGGACGCAAGATTTTGGTTACAGGAACTCGTAACGATTATATGTTGCTCCCTGGACTTAGGAATGTTACATCAATTGAATTTGTTAATTAAGTATTAATAGAACTTCACTACAAAATTCTAGGCAATTATGCGAAAATAAAGGATTTGTAGAATAATAGAAATGACGGTAGCCAAACGCAGTTACCGTCATTTCTATTAACAATATTTTATTATTCAAATTACATTTTTAACATTTTAAATGATTTCGCCTTCCAAATAACGTTCAACAATACTATTAGAACTTCCGCAATATAAAAATCTCTGTAACCTCTCTAAAGGACTTAGACAATTTGTCAGAGGATCTGGATCTCTTATAACCAAAGCATCAAAATAATAATTTTTTTCGAAGCTGCCAATTTTTCCAAAGAAACTGCCGTTCATCTTGGTTGCTAAGAAAAATGATTCAGGAAGACTAAGTACACGTTCTTCCTCATTATACACATGTCTTATCTTTGAATACTGTATAGCATTTGTAATCACATCAGCCATACTCATTTTGTTACCAGCACCAACATCTGTTCCTAACCCAACATTGATCCCTTTATCCAAATAGTATGTTACTGGCATTATACCACTTGATAAATTACTATTTGAACTGGGACAATGGACTAGATAGACATTTTTTTCTTTACTAGCCATCTCAACTTCTTCATTAGTCAAATAAATTGAATGAGCCAGTATGGTTTTTTGATTACCATATAGCTGATGTCTTTTATAAACATCAGAATAATTCTTGTTATTTGGAAATAATGATTTAACCCACTCCACTTCTTTTTTATTTTCAGAAAGATGGGTTTGAACTGGAAGTTGCTTTTCTATAGACAACTCACCAAGTTCTTCAAGTAATTCACTAGTACAACATGGTGCAAATCTAGGAGTTATTATGGGTTTGATTAAACCTCCGGTGTTCTTGCTGTCTTCAACAAATTTTATAGTTTCTTCTATGGAACATTCTGTAGATTGTAAAAGGTCTTCAGGTGCATTTTGATTCATATTCACCTTTCCAACGTATGCTGATAATTTTTTCTTTTTCAATTCATCTATCAACACATTAGTACTTTCATTATGTATAGTTGCAAAAATACAAGAACGTAATGTTCCTTCTCTATAAAGAGCATCTACAAATCTAGGATATAATTTCTTAGCATAATTCACATCGGAAAATAGTGCTTCGTATTTAAAAGTATACTGGTCCAACCATTCAATCAATTCAAGATCCAGACCAATTCCCATTTGTAGATATTGAGGTGCGTGTATATGCAAATCAATAAATGATGGAATTATAATTGAATTGTAACCGTAATCAATGATTGCTACATCTTTGTATATATCAGGTAATTCATTATAAATGCCTACAATCTTTTTATCATCAATAACTATGTAACTATTTTCGTGTATCTCAAAACTATCTTTTACCTTAGTATAAATGATATGACCCTTTATTGCCTTTAACTTAGCCATATCACACCTCCTATATTTGCTTTTAACTATCAATAGTATAATTATAATTTATGTCAAATATCTTTTTAATTGTTCAATATCAGGTTTACATTCAATTTTATTTCCAGCAGCCTTAAGAGCATTTTTTACATCTTTTAATCCATTACCTGTAATAATTACAGAAACTGTTTCATCCTTAGTGATAATACCTTCTTTGACAGCTCTAATAACACCTGCTAAGCCCGCTACCCCTGCTGGTTCACCAAATATACCTTCAGATGATCCAAGAGTCTTCATGGCTTCAAGTATAGCTTCATCAGATACGGTTATCCATGTACCTTTTGAATCCTCAACAGCTCTCATAGCTTTAACAGGATTCCTTGGTATACCAACGGATATGCTGTCAGCAATAGTATTTTCATCTGTGGGTTTAAGAGGTTCATTTTCCGTATAAGCTGTATAAAATGGGCAGCACCCTTTTGCTTGAACACCTAATATCTTAGGAATCCTATTTATTAATCCAATATTCAATAAATCGTAGAATCCTCTATATACCCCTCCAATAGTACAACCATCTCCTACAGATACTGCTACCCAATCAGGAACTTGCCATCCTAACTGTTCTGCAATTTCAATAGCTACAGTCTTTTTGCCTTCTACCAAATGAGGATTTATAGCTGCATTACGATTATACCAACCCCAATGGTCAATAGCTTCTTTAGAAAGTTTAAAAGTTTCTCTATAATCACCTTTAACAGAAATCACTTTTGCTCCATATATTAATAACTGTGCTAACTTACCTTGTGGTGCTCTCTCAGGAACAAAAATCACAGTAGAAAGTCCTAGCCTAGCCGCATTACCAGCCAAAGAGGAAGCTGCATTACCAGTAGAGCTGCACGCAATAGTATCAGCATTATTCTCTAATGCCTTAATGACCGCAACCGCTGAAGCTCTATCTTTTAATGAAGCTGTTGGATTTAATCCTTCATCTTTTATATATAATTCCTTGATACCAATCTTTTCTTCTAAGTTATTGGATCTATATAAAGGTGTCCATCCAACCTTAAGTGTCTTATCTATATCTTCTTCTCTTATAGACATGACATCTTTATATCTCCACATGCTATAGTCTCTATTGTGTTCAAAATATGACTTGGTTAGAACCTTTTTCAATCCTTCATAATCATATTCCACATCTAGTATACCTTTTTCACCACATTCAGGACAAGTATATATTTTCTCATCTTTACTGTATTCTCTACCACAAAGTGTACATCTATAATTTTTAACAAACTTCATAGTTCAATCTCACCTCCGAACAAATATCATATTATAGTTCTATTCCTCAATATCTATAAAAGAGAATTCATCTACATTAAATAATCCACAATCAGTTAACTTTAACTCTGGTATAACTGGTAAAGCTAAAAATGCTAATGTAAGAAAAGGATCAATATTAGGGTTGATACCCTTTTCACAAGCTATCTTAGCCATTTCTTTTACTTTATTTCCAACAGCTTCTACGGAAGAATTAGTCATGAGTCCTCCCACTTCGAGAGGTAAAGTCTGTAACACTGAACCATCGGCACATATTGTAATACCACCATTAACCCTTTTTAGCTCTTTGATAGCAACTCTCATATCTTCGTCATTATCTCCAACCACTATGATATTATGAGAATCGTGAGCAATGGTTAGTGCAACAGCACCACCTTTTAGTCCATAGCCTTCCACTAAGCCCAGTCCCACATTACCAGTTCCTTTGTGTCTCTCAACAACTGCTAATTTTAAGATATCAAGCTTACTGTTATATTTGAAGTTATTATTTTCAACATCCACCTTACGGATTACGCTCTTAGTAAGGATATTATGCTCTATTAACTGAATCACTTTTACAATGGATGATTTTAGAGGTATATCAAAAGTTATATTATCAATATTATCTATGTTGACTGTATTTAAGACACGAGAATCCTCAATTGTTTCTATATCAAATAAAGCTTCTCCGTCTTTAGCTACTAATTGTCCCTTTTTGAATACTTCACCAATACTAATTTCACTTAAGTCATCATTAAGTATTATTAGGTCTGCATCATAACCAGGTGCTACAGCACCTTTATTTTTCAATCCATAACATTGTGCAGTATTGATTGTAGCCATCTTAATAGCCATAATAGGGTTAATACCATTTTCAATAGCCAATCTTACGTTATAATTGATATGACCTTCTTTTTCTATATCATAAGGTTGTTTATCATCTGTGCAAAATAGTATTCTGTTACTATTTTCTGGTGTGACACCAACTATAAGATCTTTTAGATTTCTTGTAGCTGACCCTTCTCTAATATGGACATACATACCTTTGGACACTTTTTCTTCTAATTCCTCTACTCTAGTACATTCATGGTCTGTCATTACACCAGCAGTTACATATGCATTTAATCTCTTACCCATAACACCAGGTGCATGACCATCAATTATCCCTTCTCTCATCAAATCAAGTTTTTCATATACAGATTTATTACAAGAAATTACACCAGGATAATTCATTACCTCTCCTAATCCCAATATATTCTTTCTATCCTTCATTTTCTTCAAGTCCTTAGCTAATAATACAGCACCTGAGTTTTCAAATTCTGTTGATGGAACACATGATGGCAACATGACATAAACATCAAGTGGTATTTTTTCACTAGCCTTAAGCATAAAATCTATGCCGTCCAGTCCACATACATTTGCAATTTCGTGAGGGTCTTCAATAACGGTTGTAGTTCCTTTTGGCATAACAAGTTTGGCAAACCTTGGAGGTGTAAGCATTGAAGATTCAATATGAACATGCCCATCAATAAATCCTGGACAAACATATCTATCTAATGCATCAACTTCTTTTATACCTTCATACTCACCTACTCCAACAATGACTCCATCTTCCATAGCAATATCTGCTCTTTCTATTTTACTGTTGAAAACATTGACAATCCTACAGTTCTTAAGAACAAATTCAGCTTTTTTGTCACCTCTAGCTACTTTTACCTTTTCAACAATTGACATAACTACCTCCTTCAGAAACAGTTGATCATTTAATATAATATCTTTCTAGTTAAGTATTTACCTTTACCACCAATAAATTCATTATTTTTTATAATGAACTTTCCTCTACTGATTGTAGATTCAATCCTACCTGTTATTTCTTTACCAGCATAAATGTTATAATCACAAGTAGAATGGTCTTCACCTATTATATATGTTGCTAAAGGATCATAAATAACTATATCTGCATCTGAACCCAATGCTAATATACCTTTCTTAGGATATAGTCCATGTATTTTGGCAGGACCTATGGTCATTTTATCAATAACTTTATCTTTGTAAATGCTATACATGATATTGAATGAATGTTCTACCGAACCAATACCCATTGGTACATTAGATAATTTATCCTTGTTTTTCTCTTTAATGCTAAAAGGACAATGGTCTGTACCAATAGTATTAATATAATCAAAATTAGCTCTTAATAATTTACGTTCTTCCTCAGTTCTAAGTGGTGGTGCCATCACATATAGAAATCCATTTGCTTTTGAGTATTCATCAGAAGAAAAATTAAAATAATGAGGACAGCTCTCAACAAAAAAATCTTTGTTAAGTATATCAGGGTAATACTCAACTAGTGCTTTTAATGTATTACCACTACTTAGGTGAACCATATATAACCTTCCATTAAAGTCTTTAGTAAAAGAAGCTAACTTCAATGCTTCTTTTAGTTCAGATTCTGAACATCTGCTTTTAGGTAGATCCTTAACCTCAAAAGCAGGATTTCTATCTATTAGATCATCATTTTCTATATGTGCTAAAACCAAAATATTATTTTCTTTTGTTAATCCAAGAAGTTTAGTTATTTCTTTATCATAGGTTCTTCTATCTGATTCAGAATATGTAGTAAATAGTTTTACGGTTGGTATCTGTAATCTTCTCATTTCATCTACGATATTATCAATCTCATCGATTGGATTTCTAATAGTTACATGAAAAGAATAATCAATGACACTTTTTTCAGCTAATTTCTTTCTTGTATTAAGAGCTTTTTCTACTTCAATTCCAGTAGCTATAGGATCCAGAAAATCAATGATAGTAGTTATACCTCCATAAGCTGCACTTACAGAACCTGTGTAAAAATCATCACATGATGTATATTTACCTACATTCAATTCAAAATGAACATGTGGATCAATAAATCCAGGAAATACTTTTTTGTTTTCTGCATCATAGCTCTCTTTACATTCATAAGTTTCATTAGATATCTTTGCTATTTTTTCATTGGTGATATATAAATTTAACTTTTCATATTTTCCATCAATATACAAATTACCATTAATTATACCTAAATCATACATAGACATACCTTCTTTTTTTTATTCACATTGTCTTACTCTTTCATTGAACTCCTCAATCAACTCATCCAGTCTATCCACTTGTTTGGTTATATTAGCCCAATAATCATCGTTATACCATTGTTCTAATATTTCATCATATGTTTTTCCTTGTTGCTCTATCCAAGTATAATACTTAAGATTATGAACGGTTCTTCTTTCTCTATAATTCAATTCTTTGAAGTAATCAGTATTAATGCCTTTAAAATATCTTTCCATTACACCATAAGCATCACATGAAGTAAAATCTCCTCTTTCTTCATTAAGCTCTACTAATCTACTCTTATACATATCTATTGAATCAGTCAACACAGTAACGAGAATATCATCTTCTGTTAACTCAAAGTATTTAGCGAATTTTATTGCAGATATTATATTAGCAGCACCTGAGATTCCTACAAGGTTCAATTGTTCAATAATCTCATCACTTACACCATTGGCTTTTAATACTTTATGACCTTCTGGTTCATTAAACATCCTTATCCAGTTCATTGTAGCTTCGTCATCTATAGCTGTAACTGCATCTGTATTCTTGATATTATGAATCCATGGTATATGTTTGTCACCAATACCCTCTATTCTATGTTCTCCATAACCATTTAAAAATATTGTTGGGCATTGTAATGCTTCACTGGCTGCAATTTTGAGGTTTGGATATTTTTTCTTGAGATAATCACCAGCTGCAATTGTTCCACCAGAACCAGTGGCACTAATATACCCTCTGAATCTACTATTTTCATTCATTTCAACATCAAGTATTTCTTCAATAGCTTTACCAGTAACTTCATGATGCCATAGATAATTTCCAAATTCATCGAATTGGTTGAAAATCATTAGGTCTTCACCTGAATTTCTTAATTCCCAACACTTGTCAAATATTTCTTTTACATTACTTTCACTTCCTGGAGTAGCAATTGTATCACCAGCTACATTTTTCAACCATTCGAATCTTTCATTACTCATACCTTCTGGTAATATAGCAATGGAATCACAAGCTAGAAGAGCTGAATCATAAGCACCACCTCTACAATAGTTACCAGTTGATGGCCAGACAGCTTTTTGTTTAGTTGGGTCAAATTGTCCTGTCACAAGTCTAGGTACAAGACATCCAAATGCAGCTCCAACCTTGTGTGAACCTGTTGGAAACCATTTACCGCATAAAGCTATTATCTTAGCTTTTACACCAGAAATTTCACTAGGTATACATAGATAATTGACATCCTTATATAAGCCACCCATTTCTTTCGTATCATTATGCCATCCAATCCTAAAAAGATTCAATGGATTAAGATCCCATAAACCAACATCTTTTAGCTTTTCTTTTATATCATCTGGTATAAGACTTGGATCTTTTAATTGAGCTAAAGTAGGGATGATAATACCTCTTTCCTTAGCCCTCTTAACTACATTTTTAAGCCTTTCTTGATTAACAGTTAGATCGATTACATTATATTTACTCTCCATGATAATACCTCCTATATTATATATTTTGGTTATTCATACGGCTTTTCTTGACGTTTTCTATTGCATTTATTATATTTTCATATCCTGTGCATCGACATAGATTACCTGACAGATGTTTCTTAATCTCTTCTCTTGTAAACTCTTTATCACTTTCTAAAATAGGCATTGCTGACATTATGAATCCTGGTGTACAAAAACCACATTGGACAGCTGCTTCATCTATAAAAGCTTGCTGTATATCAGATATATTGCCATCTTCATCCATCAGACCTTCAAGTGTACGTATTTCCTTACCTTCTGCCCATATAGCTAGATAAATACATGAATCAAAAGTCTCTCCATTGATAAGTACAGTACAAGCGCCACACTCTCCAACTTCACAGCCTTTTTTCACACTTGTTAGATGAAGCTTATTTCTAAGTACATCTGCAAGAGAATCTCGGTCATCTATTATAATATTTCTAGGTTCATCATTTACAATAAAGTTCAATTCTACATTAGCCATTATAATACCCCTCCAGATTTAATTATTGCTTGCTTCAGAGCACGTTTACTTAACTCTTTGGCAAGTTGGAGCCTAAGTGTTTTAGAAGCTCTCCAAGAATCACGAGGATTTACCTCCTCCATTGCCATCGCCCCAAACTTTTCAAACATTTCATCAGATATTTCCATATCTATAATTGATTTTTCAGTCTCTGGACATCTCATTGGAACAGGACCGGCAACACCATACGCCAAGTGTACATCTTCAATCTTTGTTTTATCCTGGCTTAGTTTACATGTAACAGAACAACCCAGTGTTGCAATATCCATTGCATTACGCATAGCATATTTTATATAACAACCTGTAAACCCTTGATAATTTTCTTTTGTTATATATATTGCAGTAAGTATTTCTCCTTGTTTCAATACTACTTTTCCAGGTCCTATATAATAGTCTGATATGTGAATGATTCTTTTTCCATCTATGCCTGTGATTTCTAGCTGAGCATTAAGTGCAAACAAAGTTGATGCACTGTCAGCACTAGTGACTCCGTTAGATATGTTTCCTCCAATAGTTCCTATATTCCTTATTTGAGGACCTCCAACTTGGTCAACAGCTTCTCCTAAGACAGGTATGTGTTTCTTTATTATTTCATCATTAGTTATATGTGAAAAACTTGTAAGAGGACCTATCTTTATCCTTCCATCTTCATCTACAGATATTCCTCTAAGTTCATCTAATCCATAAATACTTACCAGCGAACAACCAGATAATTTACCATTATGTATCTTTATAAGTATGTCACTTCCACCTGCAATAATTAAAGCATCTGGTTTCGCCAAGAGATGCTCTATGGCATCCATTACAGAAGTAGCCTGATATATATTCTCTATATCATACATCTTATTTCTCCCTTCACTCTTTACGGAAGGTTAAGGTATTATAATCACACAGACCGACCGCTTCACAGGATAAGGCAAGTAATTATAATACTTTAGCCTGACCTTTATATTAGATTTTCCTTAATAAATCTTTCAACAAGTCTTTGTGGTGTTAATGGTAAAGTATTAAAATTAACACCAGTAGCATGATATACTGCATTTCTGACAGCAGGAGCAACAGGAATTGCAGGTGGTTCTCCTAGCGCTTTATTTCCGAATGGACCAGATACATCATATGTATCAACAAACTGAGCCTCTAAGTGAGGTGTATCCATTACTGTTGGTAGCTTATAATCCAGTAAATTATTATTTAGTGGTTTACCAGTTTTTTCGTTAAACAATAGTTGCTCACTTAAACCATATCCCAAGCTCATACTCATTCCACCATGTACTTGTGCTGCAGCAAGATCAGGATTCAGGACCTTACCGCAATCGTGGACATTGATTACTCTATTGACTTTAATTTTACCAATAGCCATATCTACTTCAACGTCAGCAAAACATACTCCAAAAGAAAAAGTATTAGACTTACATTGGTTAGTTATATCAGCTGTAATGTGAACAGATTTTTCTGTATTATAAAATGCATGTGTTGCAACTTCTTCTAAAGAAGCTAAAATATCACCGTTTTCTTTATTAATAATCATACTATCCTTTAAATCAATATTACCAAGTGGTAGTTTCAGCATGAAATTAGCATGTTTTATTATTTTTTCTTTTAAGAGAAGTGCAGCTTTTTTAGCAGCCATTCCTGATACATATGATTGCCTTGAAGCATAAGCACCGGAATCATAAGGTGTTACATCAGTATCCTGATTACTTATTATATGTACATTTTTAGTAGGAATATCAAGTACTTCTGCTACCATTTGACAGAATATCGTATCAGCACCTTGACCTATCTCCGTAGCTCCCATTTGTAATTGAACAGTACCATCCTGATTAAGAACAATTCTACATGAAGCTGTTTCCAACAATATAGGGTAAACCCCTGTAGCATAACTGAATATAGCCATCCCTACACCTTTACGCATTGGTCCTGTTTGATTTTTATATTCTTCTATCTTATTATCCCAATCAATATATTCTTTTCCTGCCTCAATACATTTTTCAAGTCCATAACTATAACACTTAATACCATTGTCTTCAAAATCAGGTTTCATCATATTAAGTTTTCTAATTTCTATAAGATCAAGATTAAGTCCTCTAGCTATTTCATCAATATGTGATTCTAGAGCAAAAGTTATTTGTGGTATACCATAAGCTCTCATAGCGCCTGCTACAGGCATATTTGTAAACACACTATACATATCTCCTTTGATAGCTTTCTCATCATTATATATCTGCTTACAAGCATTACCCGCTTTAGAAGTTATACTATGACCATGAGAAGCATATGCACCTTTGTTACCATAGACTTCAATCTTTCTTGCTACGAATCTCCCATTAGGTCTTACATAGCTTTTGATTTTTATCTTCATAGCATGACGTACACGTGTATTAACAAATGATTCCTCTCGTGTTATATCAAGTTTTACACATCTTCCACCTACTGATTTTGAAAGATAAGCGTTAAGAGGTTCATAAAGTGCATCTTGCTTATCACCAAAACCTCCACCAATATAAGGTTTTACAATTCTAACTTTTCCCCAGCCAATTCCCAGCGCTTGCCCAACTATTCTTCTAATGATATGTGGAATTTGGGTTGAGGTAACAACTACCATTCTCCCTGACTCAGCATAAGCATATGAAATTGGTGCTTCCATATGACAATGCTTAACCATTGGGGTTATATATTCACCTTCAAAAGATATTAGACCTTCTTCTTTTATTGCTTCTTCATAATCACCTATTTGGTAATTAGAATGGGTAAGGATATTATCAGGAAAATTATCATGTATAGGTCTTGAACCTTCTTCCAAAGACGCATCTATAGACATTAAGGGCTTATATTCTTCATATTCAACCTTGATCAAATTAAGAGCTCTTGAAGCTGTTACATCATCTTTGGCTATTACTGCAGCAATATCATCACCATAGTATCTAACTCTTCTATTAAGCAACTTCCTATCTGCAATATCTGCATGGTGTATGTCAAGTGACAAAGGGTGCCCAGATGTTGGAAATGTTACGTCAGGAACATCAAAACAAGTTACTATCTTCACTACTCCTGGAAGTTTTGACGCTTCTTTTATATCTATTTCTTTTACCAATCCGTTTGCTATGGTACTATGGAGTACTTTTGCAACAAGGACATCATTTAATGGAATGTCATCTGTGTATTGTGCACGTCCGGTGACTTTTTCAAAAGCATCTACTCTTTTAACACTTTTTCCAATACTCATTTTTCCCTCCTTGATATGCAACTTTATTATAGAAATTAATCCAATTTTCGTTTCTTAGGATTATTATATAAGTTAGTGAATAGTTCAGCAGGATTTTTAATTTTACTAAGTAGTATCATTGAAGCAATAACATAAGGTTTATAACTGGCTTGCTTATATAGAGGAATACGATATCTATTAAATACTGAAGCCTCAACTTCACCAGCTTCACAACTTATATCTGTTATATCAGCAGGTAAACAGTGCATATAAAGAGCCTTTTTGTCCTTGGTCATACTCATTAATTCTTCTGTACACTGCCAATCTTTGTGTTCTTTGTTTCTAGCTAATAATTCTTTTTCAAGTTTATCTATACCATTCATATCTCCCATACCATATAGATTGGTACGCTTTTCCATAGCAGCAAAAGGTGCCCAGCTTTTTGGATAAACGATATCAGCATCTTTGAATGCTTTTTCCATGGAATTGGTTTTTGTAAATGTCCCACCTGATTTTAAGGCATTTTGTTTAGCTACCTCTTCAACATCTGACATTATTTCATATCCTTCTGGATGAGCTAATACTACATCCATACCCATACGAGTCATTAATCCTACTATTCCTTGAGGAACCGAAAGTGGTTTACCATAAGATGGTGAATAAGCCCAAGTCATTGCTATTTTTTTACCTTTTAGATTTTCTATTCCATTGAAATGATGAATTAGATGAAGCATATCAGCCATTGTTTGAGTTGGATGATCAATATCACATTGTAAATTGACTAGTGTAGGTCTTTGTTCTAATACTCCATCTTCATTACCTTGTCTCACATACCTAGAAAAATCACGTATGTACTCATTACCTTTTCCTATATACATATCATCACGAATACCAATTACATCAGCCATAAAAGATATCATATTAGCTGTTTCCCTAACTGTTTCCCCATGTGCTATCTGTGATTTACCTTCTTCAAGGTCCTGTACTTCCAATCCCAACAGATTACAAGCTGAAGAAAAACTAAACCTTGTTCTGGTAGAATTATCTCTAAATAATGATATACCAAGTCCACTATCATATATTCGTGTTGAAATATTCTCTTCCCTTAGATAGCGGAGAGTATCAGCTACAGTGAATACAGCTTCTAATTCATCTCTTGTCTTTTCCCATGTTAAAATGAAATCATTATTGTACATGTCACTAAAATTCAACTTTTTCAACTTATCAATATAATTATTAATATCTCTCATCTTATTCTCCCTTTCACGATCTATTTAATTATTTAGATTCTTCTTCAAGGTACATTGTTGGTAAAACAGCATATACAGCAGCACATCTAACTAAATCAGCTTTCCAAGTTTTTTCATTAGGCGCATGAGCTTCCTCTTCTTTACCTGGTCCGAATCCTATACATGGAATATTGTATCTACCCATTATAGAAACTCCATTTGTAGAAAATGTCCATTTATCAACTTTTGGTTTACCAAACATTCCTTCATAAGCTTTTACCATTGCCTTTGTAGGAGAAGCATCTTCTGGTATTACCCATGTTGGAAAATAACAGTCTGTTGGATAAGTAAGATTAGTCCAGCTTGGTCTAGTATATTTATACATACTTACCACAGCTTCATACTCTTTTACTTTTGATAAATGTCTAATTTCATCTAGAGCTGATTCATAGGTTTCTCCATCTGTCAAACGTCTATCTATAGATATAGCACACATATCTGCAACTGCACATCTGGATGGAGAATTAAAAAAGATTTCTGATACAGCAAGAGTTCCTTTTCCTAAAAATTCATCATAATGCAATTTATCATTAAGCTCTTTTACTTCTTCTATAATCTCAGCCATTTTGTATATTGCATTATCTCCACGTTCTGGAGCTGAACCATGACAAGATACACCCTTAACTTCTACACGAATTTCCATTCGTCCTCTATGTCCTCTATAGATATTACCGTTAGTTGGTTCAGTAATTACAACAAATTCAGGTTTTATCTTATCTTCATTGATTATGTACTGCCAGCACAATCCATCGCAGTCCTCTTCTTGTACTGTTCCAGTTACCAATACTTTGTATTTATCATTTATTAATCCTAGATCTTTCATAATCCTAGCACCATAAACACTAGATACTATCCCACCTAATTGATCTGAAGAACCTCTGCCACCTATTTCTTCATCATTTTCATAACCTTCATAAGGGTCAAAATTCCAATTACTCATTTCACCAAGTCCTACAGTATCTATATGTGCATCATAAGCAATCAAAGTTTCTCCACTACCCATAAATCCAAGAATGTTACCCATTTTATCAATTCTAACTTCCTCGAATCCAACATCTTTCATCTCTTTTTCAATACGCTTAATAACCTTCTCTTCCCGACAACTTTCTCCTGGTATAGCAATTAAATCCCGTAAGAACCTAGTCATCTGTTTTTCATACTCATTAGCTTTCTTTTTTACCTCATTAAAATCCATTAATAAAAACCTCCTCAAGTTTAAATTTATTTGATTAATTCTCAAAATATTTTACTGAGATTAATTATAGTTATTATCTTTTAACATCTATATAATTATAGATACTGTATTTTGATATCCCAAAATATTTAGATATTTTATCTCCTGACTTTGTTATTAGAAAAGCACCAGCATTATTTAAGTATTGAATCGACTTTATCTTATCCTCTTTACTCATTAATGCTACAGGTTTCCCAATCAACTTAACTGATTGCTCAATTAAATTATCTAATAAATCATTTACATTCTGTGGTATCTCCTCTACCTCATTTTTCTCTTCCTTAGATTCAAGCAAACTTTTTATGGAGTTCTCTGCAATAGTAAGCTCTGTAATATCATAGTTAATACAAAAGATCCCTATAGGTTTATCATCTTCATCTCTGATATATATACTGCTAGATTTTAATATTCTTCCATCATGACTTTTTGTTAAATAGCCTATAGAATCTTCTAACTTGTCTTCTTCGTTAGTTATTGTATTTAGTACTATATGGGATGCACCATCTCCGATTTTTCTATTAGTAACATGACCATTTTCAATCTCTATAATGGTCTTTTGTAAACTATCGGATTTCAAATCATGTATGACTACTTCACAATTCTTTCCGAAATGATGCACTATGCCTCTAGCCAGCCGTTTTAAAAAATCCAAATTAACATTATTATCCATTACAAAATCCTTTCAAAAGTTACTTTATTTTATTAGTTATCATGATTTATTATTTTATGATTTTAGTATATCACCATAAAATTAATTATTCAATGATTATTGCAAAAATATTTTTATTTTACAAAAATATTTTTAATTTCTTTGACTTTTGCTACTATTGGTGGTAGTCTGTTAATATAATATTATACGCATATACATTATGTATTTTAAAAATATTTATCTAATATATGTGTATTATGTTATATAGTATATTTTTAATATAATTAGTTATTTAATATGATTTAATTAATATAATTTAATAACTAACATGATAAGTATTATATTATTAAGTCAAATTCTAAATAATCTTAATATAATTTATGGTATTATAAGGAGGGTTTATATGATTTTATTGGGTAATGGAAAGTTGATAACCAGAGATGGTAATACCCCATTTATTGAAGATGGCTGTCTATGTGTAAAAGATAATCTAATCTACGATTTGGGAACCACTAAAGATATGAGAGAAAAATATCCAAATGAAGAATTTATTGATGCAAATCAAGGATTGATTATGCCAGGTCTTATTAATACACATCATCATATCTATAGTTCTTTTGCTAGAGGGTTATCCTTGAAAGGTTATCATCCCAAAAAGTTTTCAGATATTCTGGAAGGTATGTGGTGGAAAATTGATAAACATCTAACTCTGGAAGATGTTAAGTATAGTTCTTATGTCACATATATAGATTGTATTAAGAATGGTGTAACAACTGTATTCGATCATCATGCAAGCTATGGTGCGACAATTGGAAGTTTATTTGAGATATCTGGTGTGGCACATGAATTAGGATTACGTACTTGTCTTTGCTATGAGGTATCAGACCGTAATGGCAAAAATGAAATGGTTCAAGCAGTTAAAGAGAACACCAATTTCATTAACTCCACAAAACAGGATACCAGCGATATGCAAAAAGGTATGATGGGATTACATGCTGCCTTCACTCTTTCTGATGAAACTTTATATCATATATCAGAAAATACACCAACTGATACAGGATATCATATCCATGTAGCTGAAGGTATCGAAGATTTATATGATTCCTTGAACAAACATAATAAACGTGTAGTCAATCGTTTATATGATATGGATATATTAGGTCCAAAAACTCTTGCCATTCATTGTATTCATATAAATCCATTAGAGATGGATATTCTAAAAGAAACTAATACAATGATTGTACATAATCCTGAGTCTAATATGGGTAATGCTGTTGGTTGTACTCCTATATTAAAAATAATGGATAAAGATATTGTTCTTGGACTTGGAACAGATGGTTATACCAGTGATATGCTAGAATCCATGAAAGTAGCTAACATTTTACATAAACATCATAATAACAATCCTTCTGTAGCATGGGCAGAAGTTCCCAAGATGTTATTTGATAATAATTCAGAAATAGCTAATCGTTTTTATGAAAAATCATTGGGAATACTTAAAAAAGGTTCATATGCTGATGTAATCGTATTAGACTATGACCCATTCACCCCACTTGATGAAAATAATGTCAATAGCCATATTCTATTTGGCATGAATGGTCGTAACGTAAAAACAACTATGATAAATGGTAAGTTACTAATGAAAGATAGAGAACTTCTAAATATAGATGAAGCTAGTATATTTGCAAAAGCAAGAGAACTGTCAACAACTTTATGGAAAAAATTTTAATAGGGGTGTGAAAAATGAGCGATAGAATGTATCCTATTCCATTTGAGAATATTATAGAATGGATAATAGATGAATATAGTAGATTGGGCACAATATTTGGAGTAAGAAAATTCGTACATATTGATAGTAAAGATAAAATCGATTTGTTTGGTGAACATATGGAACTTCCTTTTGGTCCAGCTGCTGGTCCACATACTCAACTTACACAAAATATTATTGCTTCATATGTAGCTGGATGCAGATTTTTTGAATTAAAAACTGTACAGACCTTAGATGGTGAAGATTTATGTGTAAATAAACCATGTATTAACGCAAGAGATGAAGGGTATAACGTTGAATGGTCAACAGAGCTAACAGTAGAACAAGCCTTAGAAGAATATGTTAAAGCGTGGTTTATTCTTAAGTTGTTATCAAAAGAATATGGCTTCGGTGATGAAAACGGCTTTATCTTCAATATGAGTGTTGGATATGATTTTGAAGGTATATCATCTCCAAAAATTGATGCTTTTATTGAAGGTTTGAAAGACGCTTCTTCCTCTCCTATTTGGCTCCAATGTAAAGAATATACTTTAAAGAATATAAATAGATTCAAAAATATAGATAAGAAATTTGTACAAAATATCTCCCCTAATATATGTACTTCTATTACTTTATCAACCCTTCATGGATGTCCTCCTGAAGAAATAGAACGTATAGCTTCATATCTATTGGAAGAAAAGCATTTGAATACTTTTGTAAAATGTAATCCTACTCTACTTGGTTATGATTATGCTCGTAAAACTCTAGATGAAATGGGTTATGATTATTTAGTATTTGATGATTTTCATTTTAGGGATGATTTACAATATGAAGATGCTGTACCAATGATTCAGCGTCTATTACAACTGGCTGCTAAGAACAACTTGACTTTTGGAGTTAAGCTAACTAATACTTTTCCAGTAAAAATAGCTCATGATGAACTCCCCGGTGAAGAAATGTATATGTCAGGACGTTCATTATATCCTCTTTCAATAGCTCTTGCCTACAAATTAGCGGAATCTTTCAACGGTAACCTTAAGATTTCTTACTCTGGTGGTGCTGATGCATATAACATAGATAAAATTGTAAAAGCAGGAATATGGCCAATAACTATTGCTACTACCCTACTAAAGAATGGTGGATATGAACGCTGCATACAACTAGCTGATAAATTAAGAAATCTAAATCCTGATAATTACGCTAAAATAAGTCTATCAGCTATAAAAGAATTAAAAGAAAATGCAGTAATTGATCCTTATTATAGAAAGCCAATAAAACCTTTACATAATAATAAAATAAATAAAAAAGTTCCTCTAGTTGATTGTTTTATATCTCCTTGTAAATTAGGTTGTCCTATTAACCAAGAAATACCTACTTATATTAATCTAATGGGTAAAGGCAAATACAAAGATGCACTAAAAGTAATTATTGATAGGAATCCTCTTCCCTTCATAACTGGTACTATATGCAGCCATCCATGTACAACTAAATGTACCCGTAATTTTTATGAAGAACATATTAAGATACGTGACGTGAAATTGGAAGCGGCAAAAGCAGCATATAATGATATTATAAATGAATTAAGTACACCTACTACAAAATCTCATACAAAAGTAGCCGTTATAGGAGGAGGTCCAGCAGGATTGGCAGCAGGATATTTTCTTGGCAGATGTGGAATGAATGTAACTATATTCGAAAAAAGAAAATCTTTAGGGGGTATTGTGAAACACGTAATCCCAGAATTCAGAATATCATCGGATTCCATTCAAAAGGATATTGAACTAATCAAGAAAATGGGTATTAAAGTAAAATTAGGCCATGAAGAAAATAATATTGAAGAATTGAAAGAAAAAGGATATAAATATATATTACTAGCTGTTGGTGCTTGGAATCCTGTAAATCTAAAATTAGAAAACGGGAATCCTATTGATGCACTAGATTTTCTGGAGAACATAAAAAATGGAAACAAAGAATATGAATTAGGTAAAGATATTGTTGTAATTGGCGGAGGCAATACCGCTATGGATACAGCAAGAGCTGCAAAAAGAGTTAAAGGTGTTATTAATGTATATCTAGTTTATAGAAGAACAAAAAAATATATGCCTGCCGATGAAGAAGAATTGTTACTAGCTGCTGAGGATGGTGTAATAATCAAAGAACTGCTCTCCCCTGTCAAATTCTCAGAAGGTTCAATATATTGTGAAGAAATGAAGCTAGGAGAAATTGATAGTTCAGGCAGACGCAAACCAATAAAAACAGGAAATTTAGTTAACATTCATGCAGATTCAATTATCTCTGCTATTGGTCAAAATACTGATACCTGCCTATTCCAATCTAATGGAATCAAGGTAGAAAATAATAATGTAATAGTGAACCAAGAAACATGCGAATCAAATATTGAAAATGTCTATGTTGTAGGTGATGCCCTTCGTGGTCCATCAACAGTTGTAGAATCTATTGCGGATTCAATTAAATCCTCTTTGTCTATTATGGATAAGGAATATATAAAAGATAAAGGGTTTGGTACTTACTTTAATAAACAAAACTTGGAAGATGCCTATGTTAAAAAAGGTACTATTGAAAAATTTGATGATATAAAAAATGAAAGTAAAAGATGTCTCGAATGTAATATGGTGTGTGAAACATGTGTTGATGTATGTCCTAATAGGGCTAATATCTCACTCACTGTTCCTGGCAAATCCATGTCACAGATTATACATATAGACAGCTTATGTAACGAATGTGGTAACTGTGAAGTATTCTGTCCATATGATAGTGCACCATATAAAGATAAATTCACCCTTTTCAATACAGAAAAAGATTTCTTAGAAAGTAAAAA
The DNA here is from genome assembly GCF_036985595.1 of Vallitalea maricola. Lineage (NCBI taxonomy): Bacteria > Bacillati > Bacillota > Clostridia > Lachnospirales > Vallitaleaceae > Vallitalea > Vallitalea maricola. The sequence goes on from NZ_BTPU01000039.1 coordinate 42,025, forward strand.
CCAAGGATTCTATATGTGTAATAACAATGGAAGTGAATGCAGAATTAGGCTTAATGATGAGATACTGAAGATTGACCTTAACAACGATCATAATACACTACCTGCAGATATTAAAAACATAATAACCACTGTAAATGAAAAATATAGTTTTCTAATGAGGTGATTTCGATGTCAAATTTTATTGTTAATGGACAACGTGTTTTTGTACCAAAGAAACAGAAATTGATCAATTATCTAAGAGATACATTAAATCTTACTTCCGTTAAAAATGGATGTATGGAAGGTTCATGTGGAGCATGTATGGTACTGGTTGACGGTAAAGCAACTAAGTCATGTGTTTTATGGACTGATAAGTTGAATGGAAAAGATATATTAACTGTAGAAGGTTTTTCTGAAAGAGAAAAGAATGTATATAGCTATGCCTTCAAAGAAGCTGGTGCTGTCCAATGTGGTTTTTGTACTCCTGGTATGGTTATTAGTGCAAAAGGATTGCTTGATAAATTGCCTGACCCTAATGAAGAACAAATAAGAGAGGCAATAAAAAACAATATATGCAGATGTACAGGTTATGTAAAGATAGTAAAAGCAATAGAATTAGCTGCAAAGTTATTAAGAGAGAATACTAATATACCAGAATGTTCTTTCACTGGTCTTGTGGGAGAAAATATGCACAGAGTTGATGCCATCTCAAAAGTACTTGGGGAAGCAGAATATGTAGATGACATGCGTATTGATGGTATGATATATGGAAGCTGTCTTAGAAGCAAATATCCTCGTGCAATCGTGAAAAAAATCAATACAAGTCAAGCTGAAAAACTGGAAGGTGTCATATCAGTGATTACTGCAAAAGATTTACCTGGTTCACCTAAGATTGGTCATCTAAAGAAAGATTGGGATATACTTATACCAGAAGGAAACCAGACAAGATGCTTAGGTGATGCTATAGTGCTGATTGCTGCAGAAACAAAAGAAATTCTGGAACAAGCAAAATCACTGATTGATATTGAGTACGAAGAACTAAAACCTGTCACATGTCCAACAGAAGCTTTAGCCGACAACGCTCCTCTAATTCATGAAGACGGTAATATCTTATCCGTAGAACATCTAGTCAGGGGTGATGCAGATGAAAAAATCAAGAATTCCAAATATGTTGTAACTAACCATTATAGTACTCCTTTTACAGAACATGCCTTTTTAGAACCTGAAAGTGCAATTGCTGTTCCTGAAAAAGATGATAAAATAACTATTTATTGTGCTGATCAGGGAATCTACCAGACACATAGAGAATGTACAGAAGCCGTAGGCTTAGATAAAGATAAAGTAAGAGTCATCAGTAAAATAGTAGGCGGAGCATTTGGGGGAAAAGAAGATATGACAGTTCAACATCTTGCGGCTATACTAGCATATAAAACTCATAAACCTGTAAAAGTTTCATTTACACGAAAAGAAAGTATACTAGTACACCCTAAACGTCATGCAATGGAAATGGATTTCACAACAGCTTGTGATGAGAATGGTTATCTCACAGCTATGAAAGCTACCATCATATCTGACACAGGTGCTTATGCATCACTAGGAGGACCTGTACTCCAAAGGGCATGTACTCATGCAGCTGGACCATATAATTATCAAGATGTAGATATATTAGGAAAAGCGGTATATACCAATAATCCACCTGGTGGAGCTTTCAGGGGTTTTGGTGTTACTCAGAGCTGTTTTGCCACTGAAAATAACATTAACCAATTAGCAAAATTAGTTGGAATATCACCTTGGGAAATACGATATAGAAATGCAATAAGACCAGGCCAGATACTTCCTAATGGTCAGGTTGCTGATGAATATACAGCTTGTGCTGAAACACTAGAAGCTGTTAAAGAAGATTTTGAAAGCGAAAAACATGTAGGTATTGCTTGTGCTATGAAAAATGCAGGACTTGGGGTTGGTGTCCCGGATACAGGCAGATGCAGATTGATAATTAAAGACAATAAGATATATACTCATACAAGTGCAGCCTGTGTTGGTCAAGGGCTGGCAACAGTTATCACTCAAATGATTTGCCAAGTCATCAATATATCACCTAATAACATTGTACATAGTACTCCTGACACCTATTTGACTCCTGATTCTGGTAACTCTACTGCCTCTCGACAAACAGTTTTTACAGGAGAAGCTGCAAGGATAGCCGCAACCAAATTACAAAATGATCTAAAAGATAAATCATTATCAGAACTAGAGGGTAAAGAATATTATGGGGAATACACCTGTGTAACTGATCCATTAGGTTCTGATAAGGAGTATCCTTACAGTCATGTTACATACGGTTACGCTACACATGTTGTAATATTAAATGATGATGGAACTATAAAAAGAATTGTAGCATGCCACGATGTTGGAACTCCAATTAATCCAAAATCCATTGAAGGACAGATTGAAGGTGGAACTGTTATGAGTCTTGGCTATGCACTAACTGAAAATTATCCTTTAGATAATTGCAGACCTACAGCTAAATTCGGTACATTGGGGCTGTTTAAGGCTAATAAGGTTCCAGAAATCAAACCGATAATTATAGGCAAAAAGCATAAGGGGTTGGCGCATGGTGCAAAAGGTATCGGAGAAATTTGTTCTATAGTTACAGCACCAGCAGTATCCAATGCATATTACAACTACGATAATGAATTCAGAACTAGTTTACCTCTTGTCAATACTCCTTATAGTAAGAAAAAGAAATAATATAAAATCTCCACCCTTTATCTGATTATATTAAGGATGGAGATTTTTTTAAAAATTATTATACACAGATTTATATATACTAGTTTATGATTATAACCAAGTAATGTAAGATTATATATATGCCTATTTATTTTTGCATAGTTAATATAGCTTCTAGAACTCCCCCAGCTACCGCTCTTGCCTTATCAGATATGGTAAAACAATGGTCAACTTTACCTCTAGGGTCCACATCTCCTATCTTAAAATTCTCAGTAACGTGTATACCACTTTTTATCAATCCTCTTATTACTCCATCTAAAGGAGCTAATATAGGTGATTCATCAATATATCCTATACAATCACCTTTATTGACTACATCACCTATATGGGCTTTGGTAATTACAATACCTTCATTAGAAGAACGTATAACCCTCTCATGGGTGTATCCTTCTATATTACCTGGAATACCAGTATTCTTTTGTGGCTTCCCACTATAGATTACTTTACCTAGATCATGTCCTCTATTTGTCTCAATGACAGCATGTACATCTTTGCCTGCTGTAAATCCTGGACCTAAGCCTATGACAATAGGTGCCATCTCCATATTGGTACCCAAATTCTTCTTAGCTAATATTGCATCTATCACAATATCTGGTTTTAAAGTGTCAATACTCTTACCTGTTTCATCAACTAACATTGGAATAATACTCTTATTCAAATAATCATCAACATCGTTCACATCATCTATTCTAATAGCCTTAATACCTTCTATAGTTATTTCCTTATCAAATAATGCATTTGCAAATGAAACTGTTCTTCTTATAACAGTTGGTTTATCTATCTCTAGTACTACAACTCTGAACCCACATTTTGTAAGCCTATGTATAGTTCCACTTGCAATATCTCCTCCTCCTCTTACTACAACTAACCCTCTATTCATTATCAGTCAACTCCTTAATAATTAAATAATCTTCTTTGGTGTCAATATCCAACCCCCATTTGCTTTCAGATATATCTAAATAATAGACTTCGTCTTTATTATCTTTGATTATATTCCTTCCCCCAATATCTCCGGTAATTCTAAGAAAATCATCTTTCCAATTTGAGCCGAAAATAACAGGATTACCTCTTTCACCATCATATCTTGGAACGATAATACTTTCTTTTCTATTATTGAATGTTGTTATCAAATCTTCAACAACATGAGAATTAACAAAAGGTTGATCGCCATTGATAAACATATATGCATCTGTTTCAGTAGCTTTCATAATAGCACATTTAATTGAACTGCTCATACCTGTTATAGCTGATTGGTTATAAACATGTTGTACTTTAAAATTTTCAGCTATTTTTTTTATTTCTTCATTTTGATAAACAAGTACAATTTCTTTAAATTCACTTTTAATTATTGTTTCTATTACATGAGCAATTATAGGTTTACCATCTAACTTCATCAATAATTTTTCTCTGCCAAATCTTCTAGAAAAACCTGCTGCCAAGATAATAGCTGTTACCAAAATTATCACTCCACAATCTTGATTATTGGATTTTCCATATTTACATTTCCAATAATTACCCTTGAGATGTTCACACCATCTTTTATAATTTTTTCTCCCAATTTTTGCGCATAAAATAATTGTTCATCATCTCGTATTTTATTTAGTAGAACCACCTTTTTAGAATGGTTCTTGCATCCTTTGAATAAACCTTCTCTGGAAATAATTAATTTGAAGATGGTTTCATAATCAATGATGTCCCCAATCTCTTTACCTACTACCCTTGAAAAAATATTTGCTCTATGTACCCAGTTCTCATCTATTCTCTTTCCTATAATGTCTAAACCAATGCAGCCCACTACCAAAGTTGAACAATTTGCTATTACTGGCTCATACCATGTTGGTGCTTTTATGGACTTTCTTTTTGCTCCATCAGCTTCTATTACAATGAAATCGTAATCCCCTTGATTTAATAGAGGTTTCACCCACTCTTTTTCAATACCTTTTATTTTATTATTATCATGAAAGATGTTTTTACCTATCATAGTAACGGTACCTCTAGATAATCTCTTAGATTCTAATATCAGTTGTTCTAGGTTATTTGAGATAATTAAGTTATCATATTCATTTGACATGGGATAATAAATTGCAGTTGTTGTGGTCAATAATACTTTTCTCTTAAGTTCCTTTAATTCATTTCCAAGTCTATACATAGTTGTAGTTTTTCCACCAGCTCCAACTATAGATATTATATTATTACCTTGTACGTCTAAATCTAATGCATTTAAAAGATCCACTTTTTTATCCTCTCTTATACATATATTACATTAATTTTGTCTCTTAGATTATATTTATTTATTAGATCATCTAAATAATCTTCTCTAACTGTAATATAAAGATCACATTCACTATTCAATAACTCTGCTAGTATTTTATGAAAGCATTTATTCTGTAATTCAAGACGTCCAATCTCATCTAAATAGATTGGTGTTACTCTAGATTTTATCAGTTCTCTTATAGTAATTTCTATATGCTTCAAGACAGGTGTTGAGAAGCTGTAAGGTCCCATCTTGCATGACTCACACCAATCTTTAGTTAAATAATCTTCTCTTAGAACAAAAAGTTGCTTTTTTCTATTAGATAATTGCATTATTTCATAACTATGTACTTTATCTCTTTCCATATTTTTAATGGAAACAAATCCATCACCTTTTTGAACCCGTTCATATAACTTAATCATTTTACTTGTTTTACCTGAATTTATAGGTCCTGTAATTACATTAACCATTAGTTTTTCCTTCCGTAAGTAGTATCTTTTTCATAACATCAAATTTTAATTATCCAATAATTCATTATTTCTTAGATGCTTATGACCTTTTTTATCATAACTAATAGCCAATATCTCTGCTGCTATAGATACTGCTATTTCTTCTGGAGAACAACCTCCTGTATCTAGACCAATAGGTGAATATAGGTTTGACAAATCCACTTTGCCATGTTTTTCATTAATCTTTTTCAGGAAAGCTTTTAATTTAACTTGTGAACAAAGCATCCCAATATACTTTGGTTTCAAATCCAATTCAAGAACTTTGTTCAGTACATTAAAATCATTATTATGTGATGGAGTACATACCACAATGAAACTATTTTCACTTAACTTTTCTTTTTCTATAAATTCTACATATGAAATCCCCACTTTTCTATGAGCGTTTTGAATAGTTTCATATATTTCCTTTCGGTCATCTATAACAGTAATAAAAAAATTCATCTTATATAACATGTTTGTAAGAGCTTGTCCCACATGTCCTGCTCCAAAAATGTAGACTTTATTAGCACCTATATATTCATAAAAAAGGGTTACTCTTCCACCACAAGCCATTGGTAATACAGTTGTTCCTTCTTCTTCAATCTTACCTTCATTAAGTATATATTTTTCTAGTTTACTTTCTCTTTTGGCAATTAATTCTTTACACCTTTGTTTTGCTAAATATTCTAATGCACCACCGCCAACAGTTCCCATAGCAGGTCTGGTTTCTCCCACCAACATTTTTTTCCCTACTGTTACTGGAGCACTCCCTGTCATCTCAACCACAGTAACCATGACACAAGCTTCACCGTTTTCTTTCATATGTATTAACTCTTCATAAATACCTTTCACTTTTTCACTTCTTTCCATAAATAATATAGTTAATCAAATTATTTGGTCAAATTATATGTATGTAATCATATTATAACTTGTTTAAAAATATTTTGTCAAATTTTAAAAAGCTTATTCCCAATTGGAAATAAGCTTCTTTATAACTAATATTACTTTCTCTTATTCTTTAGCCTAGATCTTATTCTCTTAAATCTAGGTAATACAAAGCGAAATAGTTTATACACAAAATTATTGATGACTAAATCAAACTCCCCAATAAATTCTACGAAATCCCCGTTGAAACCCTTTTTGAATTTATAAAGTCCGTAAAGAGGATTATTGGAATCTAAATCTCCTGAAACACCTCTAAAGTCATACATGTAACAATCTAAATCTATAGTATCTTCTATCATCTTCCACTGCATCAAATAATTAGGCATCGTATCACGAAGTTCATTATCAGATGCACCATATGAATACCATCCTTTCCCTCCATAATATAAATATATGGCACCTGCTATATAAACGTCAGTACTCTCTTCATATTCTGCGATACTTCTTAGTCTTTGGTTAAAACCTTCTATTTGTCTTTGACTATCTGCTATTCTTTTCTCCAAATCCAGCAGTTTTTTATTATTCTTCTTTATCTCATCTTTATCACTTGTGATCTCTAAGGTATCTACAATATTATTCTTTCTATTTTCCAATTTACTCATATTCTTTAACTGACTATTAAGATTAGTCTTAATTCTATTGGAATCTAAATCATAATTATATTTCACCATATACAATCTGCAAAAAGGATAGATTTTTTCAATCATATTCTTAAAATAATCCCTATTTCTTGTTATGAATTTATCTCTTTGACCTGTAATCAACATTTTTTTATGGAATATATCAATTATATCATCAGTAATGTTTTCTTTATCATATACCTCTACAGTAAGACCACGTTTTTCAGCAATCTTAATATTATATTTTGTCTTTTTAGAAAAAGCATCAAAAATATCTTTTTTTCTTTCACTTAACTCCTTTTTCATATCAAAATAAAGTCTAAACACATAATTAGGTTGTATATTCTCAAAGTTCTTCGTGTTTTTATTTTTGTATCCTATATCAATCAACATGTCTTTCACTTCATTACCAAAATCATTTAATTCCTCATTTTCATGTAAATGAATATCTGGGTCTATTGATATAAAAGCAATCTTATTCTTCTTACCATATCTTTTTATGAAATCAGTAAATTCAGTAACTAGTTTTTTATTACTGTAATCACAATGAAAACCTCTAGGGATATAACCCATACTCTTATTAAGATAAGGGATTTTTCTTATTAGGATTACACATGTCAGTACAAGATTTCCATTGTCAGAGTACCCTCCAAAGAATTTCGCATTCCATTCTTCTTTTACATCCGCCCAATAGGATGTTTGAAAAATATGTCCCTTAAAATCCATATTAAAACTATTTAATTGTTCCTTTTCTATTTCCTTAAAATTATACATCTTAAAATCTCCTTACTTGATTTTTACATACTCATTATCATTCCTCTATCTATAAAAATCAAATATATATTTTTTTTAATCTATAACTTAACCTGCTTAATATTTCATTAGCAATGCTTTTAGAATCATCAGCTACTTCTGTCGCATATATCTTTTCGCTTCCGTCAATTCCAATCAAAGTAACAATGTCACCTTGTTTCACTTCTGGAACATTAGTTATATCTATAATCAACTGGTCCATACAGATTTTACCAATAATAGGTACACGATAACCATGTATTAATGCACTACCACATTCACAAGAAAGATTCCGGGGAAAACCATCTGCATAACCTATTGGAATTACTGCAATTCTACAGTCATTATCAGCAGTAAAAGTTCTCCCATAACTTACGCTTTCACCTGCAGCAATCTCCCTAATTAATGCAACTCTTGCTTTTAGAGATAGAACAGGACGCAAGTCAGGTTGAATCTTGGTTTTATCACCAACTGAATCTACTGCTCCATATATAGCAATTCCCAATCTAACATAATCGCAGTGTAACTGAGGATAATTAAGAAGTCCGTAACTGCTTTGAATATGGACTTTTGGTAATATGATATTATTATTTTCCAGATTATCCAGTAATGAGTAAAAAGATTTTATTTGTCTTTCAGTAAACATAATGTCTTCTTTGTCCCTGCTATCTGAAACACACAAATGAGTATAGATGCCACAAACCTCTAAATTCTTAAATTGAAATATTTTAATTATCTTATCTACTTTATTTACATTTTCTCCCATTCTGTGCATTCCAGTATCTATTTTAATATGCACTTTTATAGAATGCCCATCATCATTTAACCTTTTAGCATAATCATAATCTATTATTGTTTGTGTTAGACTATATCGTATTAGATGACCAATTCTCGACGGATCAGTGTAACCTAATATTAAAATATCATCTTTGATACCTTTTTTTCGAAGAAGTATACCTTCATCAATGGTTGCCACTGCGAATGCTTTTATCCCGAGTTCATTTAAAAAGCTTGCCACTTTTACTGCACCATGACCATAAGCATCTGCTTTAACAACAGCCATTATCTGACATTCCTCAGAAATGATTGTTTGTAAAGTATTAACATTATGCTTCAAATTATCCAAATCCACTTCAATCCATGCTCTATCTTTATTCTTTATTGATTTATATTGTTTATATTTTATTTTTTTTTTATCTGTTTAGATAATAGTACGGCTACTATACTAGAAAATAACACCACTACAAAATAGTGAATAAGATTATTATCAATCAATATCCCTTGAAGATTCGTTAGTTTACCTATTAAACGAACAATTATTATCATCATTGGATGAATTATATAAATAATCATTGCAATTTTTCTAAGTATGGTTAATGAATGACCCTTCCATTGAATAAGAAGTTGATATAAGAAAAACATACAAGGCAATAATGTAATATACATGCTATCGTGTCTCTGTAATTCTAAACCATTAAGAATTAATCCTTCCACTGTCATTAAGATAATTGAGCTTAATAAGCCTACCAGACATAGATTTAATGAATATTGTTTTCGCTGTCTAGCAATAATAGCACCAAGTACAAAGAATACTGGAGCAAAAAACAGACCATTACGGGTATAACTGGAAAATAAAAACACCTTCTCATAGAATGATTTTATTATCTCAGATGATTGTATTATACCAAAGTAACTGTCACCCATTAATCCTAATGCATATAATAACAAAGCTATTATAAACGCCTTATGATACCCTAACTTTTTTATTAGATAATACGCAATGACTGCCCCTAACATTGATGCAGGTATATACCATAGATGATATATTGTACCGTCAAAAAATATGTCTTTCAATATATTAGGAAGCAGAGATTTTTGCTGGAAGTAGCCATTATATATGTTGATAGGAATATATATAATAATGGAAACCAAGTATAATAAACCTGTCTTTCCTAGAAAACCATACAACTTTTCTTTATTTATTCTACTATCAAAAAACAAAAAGAAACCTGATGTCATAAAGAAAAATGGGACTGCTACACGAGCTATAACACGTGTTAATACAAAATTTGCAGTTTCATTAATCATCAATAAAGGCGATGTATGAATAGCTACTACTAAAACAGCAGCTATAATCCTAAAATAATCGATTCCTGCATATTCTTTTCTATTCATTAATTATTCCCCCACAAAGTAATAATAAAACCATCCACATTATTACCTGATATCAGATGGCATACTTTATCTGGTAAATCTATGGTTTTCATTTGCGAACACATATTTTCATAAAATATCTCTATAGTTTTATTACCTGATTCTATTTTAAAATGATTTTCATATTGGAATTTTTTAATAAAGTCTATGTACTCCTCCAGAGATAATCCGTATTCATTCATTATTTTGGAATGTGGATAACCTACAAAACGAAAATGCCATGGTTCATGAGCAATCCCAGTAATAGCTTCCTTACCCTTTTCATAACGTTCCACAAATCCATAATCAGGTGCCTTTTTACGAAAGATATTGCATATACCGTCATATGGGAAGTTAGGACAAATAAAATCAATATTATCTTGTTTTAGTGCTAAATCTATTGCTAACCCAGTTTGATGTTCGCTATGATTGGGAATAGCAACAAATTTCTCTGTAAAATCCTTGCCGTTATTCTCTAATGAATCTACATATATATTTTTCTGCTCCTCATATGAACGGTAACCACTAACAGGAATTATGTCTTCATCACATTTCAGATCATTCACAAGATGCTCCAACATATTTGCTGTCTTTATCTCAAGAAGTGTATCCTTATATTGATGATTTAATGGTACTAGGGATAATTTGTTTTCTTTTCTGCTATTTCTTAAGGGATAAAGTTTGTTGACAAGAATTAAATTACCTGTATAGATATCTTTTTTATTCAAAGTAATAGTTTCCATTATTCCACCCCTAATTCAATCAGTTTGTCTAAGATGCTGCTAAATGACAACCCGATGCCTTTCATCATATTTGGATAGCGGCTGTGAGAAGTGAATCCTGGTATTGTATTAACTTCGTTGAAGATTATCTTGTCATCATCTAAAAACATATCTACTCTCGCAAATCCTTTACAGCCTAATGTTCTATAAATCAGTTTTGCTGTTTCTTTTACACGAGCTGTTGTTTCCTTATCTATACGTGCTGGTAAATGAATTTGTGAACTTTCTAAAGAGTACTTTTCAATATTATCAAAAAATCCATGACTTAATTCAATTTCATCTACTTCTCCTACCATTAAATCGTCATTGCCTAATATTGCACACCCCACTTCAAAGCCATTAATGTTTTCTTCTATTATTACTTGATTATCGTGTTCGAATGCAAGATTAACCGCTTCTAACAGATTCCCTTTATCATTTACTTTTGTAATACCGAAAGATGAACCTGCTTTGAGAGGTTTCACAAATAAAGGATAGTTAAGATGTTGTATTTTTCTATTCAAAGACTTATCATTCTCCATACTTGAGATGACAATTCCTTCAGGTATTGATATACCTGCTTCTTTAGCAAGTTTATGAGCAATATCCTTATTCATGCACAAAGCAGAACTAAGTGTATCACACCCTATAAGTGGAATTCCTGCTAACTCAATCAATCCTTGAACAGTACCGTCTTCGCCATTTTTCCCATGTAATACAGGAAATGCAGCATCGATTTTTGTAAATTTATTAACACTTCCTGTTAATTCAATAATCCCGCCCAGATTACGATTAGGTGATATGACAACAGGTACACATTCATCTTCATTGAGATACCATGTATCATTGAGTATGTTGTTTGTTGTACCATAATATCTGAACCAGTTCCCTTCTCTTGTAATTCCTATAAGTACTTTTTCATATATTTCATCATTGATATTTCTAATGATTGAATTGGCAGATTGTAAAGATACGTTATATTCTGTTGAATATCCTCCAAATAAAATTGCTATTTTTTTCTTCATCATATTTTTTGTCTCCTTCTTAGCTATTTGAATAATAATAAAATACACATGTTCTGGCACATGCATTCCTAAAATACTTCTTTGCCTAATAGCAGTACTAAAGACAAAGAGCATTCTAATTTAGTAATAATTATACTAAAACATAGAATGCTCTTCTTAAATATTATATAAAGATATTCTTATTATTTTATAAAGAAATTCTTACGATTTTCCTACAAAGAATTTGGTATCATAACTTCAAACCTAGTTATTTCCTTTTCACTGAATGCACTTATAGTTCCTTTATGAAGCTCTATTATTTCTTTTGCTATAGCAAGTCCCAAACCAGCACCACCTGTTTTGGTCGTACGAGATGTATCTAACCTATAGAATTGCTCAAAAATCCTGTTTAATTTCTCTTTTGAAATTGTATTCCCCTGATTATTGAAGCAGAGTTTTACGCTATCTTTCAATTGTGTAACTGATATTTCTATTGTACTATGTTCAAAGCTGTAATTTATAGCATTACGAATTAAATTATCAAATACACGCTGCATTTTATTGACATCAAACCTAATATTAATATCTGCCGTTATCTTTAAAGAGCATTTCAAGTCCTTTTCTTCTAACATTGGTTTAAATTCATAAGTAATCTGCTCCATCATACGATTAAGATTAACTCTACTAATATCCAAAGTCAGGTTTGTAAGATTAAAACGAGTAATCTCAAAAAATTCGTTGATCAGATCTTCCAGACGTTCTGCTTTATCCAATGAAATAGAAAGATATTTTATACGAAGCTCCTCTGATATCTGCTGTTCATCTCTTAGAAGAGTGAGATACCCAATAACTGATGTAAGTGGTGTTTTCAAATCATGAGCCAAATAGATGACAAGGTCATTTTTTCTTTGCTCTGCTTCTCTTGCAGCACGTTCATTTTTTCTTAAGTTAAATCTTATTTCATTCATTTGTTTTTCAACTTCATTTAATTCAGCTGGAAGTTCTATCAATTCATCTTTTGAAGTGTAGATAGTTTCTGTTGCTTGAATAATCTTTTCTAGATAACCAATTACTCTGACCCAATAAATTATAAATAAAATAATAAAGCCTATACTCCAAATAAAAATTAGGAAAACAACACTATCTGTAAGTTTAAGTAATCTATAAAGTACTGAATTACTTCTCCAAATAATCATAGAACATATTTCTCTCCCAGCAAAATATACAGCTAATAAAGCAATTGAATATATACCTATTGCAGTAATAAAATTTATAAAAAATCTAATAGAAAATCTGCGTTTAAAATTTTTCAATCTATTATTCAATTTGATAGCCAACCCCCCATACAGTTTTTATGAATTTTGGTTTCCTTGAAGGTTCATTCATTTTTTCTCTAAGACGTCCTATATGAGCCATAACGGTATTGTTGTTATCTAGATATTTCTGCCCCCATACTGCTTCAAACAATTCCTCAGATGAAACAACTTTTCCTTTATTTTCGCATAGATGCCAAAGAATAGAGAATTCAATAGGAGTCAGGGACAAAGACTTCCCTAGATATGTACATTTATGAGTATCTTTATTAATTACCATACCTCTTATATCATATCTATTAGTACATGTATCAACATCATCTGAATCCGTATGATTATATAACATATACCTTCTTAACTGGGTTTTGACTCTTGCCACAACCTCCAAAGGGTTAAAAGGTTTGGTTATATAATCATCCGCTCCTATTGTCAATCCCATTATCTTATCAATATCTTCTACTTTGGCAGTCAATAATATGATAGGATAAAAATATTTTTCCCTAATCTTTTTACAAATTGTAAAACCATCTGTATCAGGAAGCATTACATCCAATATAGCCAAATCCAATTTTTCTGTTTCTATGCAATTAAGTGCATCATTTCCATTATAGAATTTGTAAATGGTATATCCCTCATTTTTTAAATACAATTCTATCAAATCAGCAATTTCTTTTTCATCATCTACCAATAAAATCTTTTCTTTCATTACTTATATCTCCTATCATCACAAAAATATTACTAAACCCTTATCATGTACTTTAAAATATATTATAACATATATAAAAATTAATTAATAAAAAAAGTTACTATGCATTCCAATAAGAAAGCCTACTTTAATAAATAAAGTAGACTAATTATGATCTGGCTTTCCCTAGATGTACTTTTTATTTCCCCACATGTTGCATTTTTTCAAATCCAAGTAATCATTATACGCTTGTTCTAATATTTGTTTCTCATTGCTGAATTTTAGTAAATGGTAAGCTTCATGATATTTGTAATACCCAGAATCAGTAAAAAATTCTTCTCTTTGTGGTCTGCTATAATAGCTATAGGCCTTCATTAGATACCAGTGTACATCCTTAACAACTGTATCATTGGAAATCATAAAGGAATATTGACTTTTCCCAACATATTTTATAATATTTGCTTTAACGGAAGCTTCTTCACGTACTTCTCTTATAGCTGTATCATTATATTCTTCTTGGTCTTCAACAGTACCTTTGGGTAATACCCAGCCTTCGTATTTATGTTGATAAAGTAATAATATCTTACCTTTATGAATTACCACCCCGCCACAACTAACTGCTTCAATCATATAAATGCCTCCTAGCTTTTGGGTAATTCATCTTAACATTTTTCAAATAAAATGTCTCGTCTTAAAAAGTATACAATTTTTTCAAACTTTTTTCAACTGTATATTTTTAACTACCGTACTTGTATATTACCATAACTATAACTTTATTATAATTATAAGAGTTCGTATAACTATTATTTATTGATATATAGCTCAAAAAGCTGTTTTGCTATTGGTGCTGCATATTTCGTACTTGTTCCAGAGTTTTCAACTATTATGGATACAGCTATCTGAGGATTATCAGCTGGTGCAAATCCTACATACCATGCATGAGGTTTATCTCCTGTATTTTCAGCTGAGCCTGTTTTACCAGCAACATCGATACCTTGGACAGCAGATGTCTTTCCAGTACCTTCACTTACAACCTTTTTCATGAATTCTTTTATTATACCTGCTTCTTCTACACTCATAAGCTCAGAATAGAATTCTGGAAGATTTTTAGTTATTAATTTTCCATTAGCATTTTCAACACTATCAATTAGATAGGGTTTCATTAATATACCACCATTAGCTATAGCAGAAGATATTAAAGCATTATGGAATGGAGTTATTTCTGTTTTTCCTTGTCCTATGGCTGTTTCTGCTATATCTTTCACAGCAGATTCTTCACTTAGTTTAAACCTGCTGGTTCTAAAATGTAATGGATAAGGGAGTAACGTATCAAACAGTAAATCATTTGCAACATTTCTATAATTATGCATATTTAAGTTAGTCCCTATATGAGCAAATGCTGTATTACATGACATCTTAAATGCGTTTTCCAGATTTTCTTCTCCATGTTTCGTATTTGAATAACAATGGATCGTAGTTCCTTCAAATACGTCTTTACCATTGCAAGTATAGGTATAATCCTTCCAACCAGGATTTTCTCTTATAAATGCTAAAGCAGTAATTATTTTAAATGTAGAACCTGGTGGATACAAACCATGAGTAGCCTTATTCAATAGTGGAGAATTTTCTTCATCATTATTTAACTCAGTCCAATTGCTCTCAATATAATTAGGATTAAAATCAGGCTTAGAAACCATACAAAGTATTTTCCCAGTTGATGGCTCTATAGCTACTATTGCACCTTTTTTATTACCTAATAATTCATAAGCCTTCTTTTGTAAATCAGCATCTAAAGTAGTAACAACATTATCACCAACACTTTTTTTCTTAGATATTGACTGTACGGTTTTCTCTATTATTCCCACATTTGATTTCAATAAATCATAATTTACCAGAGCCTCTATACCTGTTTTACCTTGATGGGAATAACCTACAATATGTGAAAATATATTTTCATAAGGATATATTCTATATGACTTATCACCATCTACCATAGTTTCAGCTAAGACTTTTTTGTTAGTATCTAATATCTTACCTCTAACGATATTCTGTTCCAATTCTTCAATACGAGGATTATAAGAATTAATAACAACATTTGTACTATCAACATAAACAAATTTGATGATGTTCACGATTAATATTACAAAAAGTCCTATGAATATATATGAAATATTATTTAAACTTTTATTATCTTTTCTGTTTACTTGTTCTTTTTTTCTTTTCATTTGTTTCACCCTTTTGATTCTTAATGTGAATACCTTCTAAGATACCTAACATTATTATTGACATTGTTAATGATGTACCTCCAGAACTTACAAAAGGTAAAGTAACTCCTGTAAGAGGTATAAGCTTAGTTACACCTGCAAGTATTAAGAACATCTGAAATGCAAACGTACAGCTTATCCCACTTGCCAATAATAAATAGAAATTATCCTTTGTACCTTTAGCAATTTTGATACCACTTAAGAAAAATAAAGCCATAATTATAATTAATAATATTGAAAATATATTACCAAATTCTTCGCAGATAGCTGCAAATATTATATCTGTTTCAACTGCTGGTATAACTTTTGGCATACCTTTTGTCAATCCTTTACCAAAAAAGCCTCCAGCACCTATTGCAAATAGTGATTGAGCTATCTGATATCCTTTTCTGTCAATATCAGCCCAAGGATTAATCCAAGCTTCAACTCTGTCCCTTACATGAGAATAATACTTATAAGCTATGAATGAACCTACAATTCCCCCTGAAAGACCTCCTAAAAAATAAAAAGGTTTATTAGTAGATATATAAATAACTGAAATAAATATTATAAAAAATATTAAAGCTGTTCCTAAGTCTTTTTGATATACTAGTAAAAACATTAGTATCAATGATGGTATTGCTGCAATCACCACATGAATAATCTTATCCCTTTTTCTCATGTAAGCAGCTAAAAATAGAATAAATAGTATTTTTATTATTTCTGATGGTTGAAAGCTAAAATCTCCAATCAATATCCAGTTGGTAGCTCCATGTTTTTCAGTACCTACAAAGTTAACTGTAACAAGAAATATTATTGAAATACCAATATAAACCCACTCCAACTTATCAAGAAAAGTGAACCTATCAATAAATATAGGTACCAATATAGCGAATAGATATCCAAGTATAGCCATAAGAAATTGTCTATAACCAACATTGTAATCTATCCTTGCTAATATTATAAAGGATATGGATATTAGATATAATGAAGTATTCCATAATAAATAGTTATACTCAGTATATAATTTCTTTAACAAGAACCAGATTATCATAAAAAATATAACTTGTTCTACATATAAAATCAATAAATCCAGTTTATGTTTATCAGATGCACCAATTAATATCATGAAACCAAGAAAATGTGTTATCAATAATGTTATTCTTTGATTTTTCAAATAAAAGTTTTCATTTGACCCCTGTATCATAGATTTATTTTTTTTATTATTAACTGTTTTATATTTGCATCTATATAATTTATAACATAGATAAGTAAAATATATTGCTAATAATATAAATGTAAATCTAGAAATATTAATTATTATCTCGAACATATGTTCCCACCTACTCTATACCTCTTAAAAAATGACCTCTATTAAATTCTTCCACACCAAGATTATCAAGTATGCTTTCTCTGTCATATTGTTTAACGTTACATATAATACTAAAAAATAAATTCATGATCTTAACTATCTGTTCTTTACTTTCACTAGTAAATTCTAATCTTAGATTACTGATACCTAAATTATTAACTTTGTTTAATTGGTCTAATAATATTAATGGACTTGAGTTATAAATAACATTAATACAATTAATACATCTTCTATCTACTAGAAACTTTTTTCCATATCTATCCTTTAAATAATATTTTTTATTATTATAACATAACTTCTTATTATTACTAGTATTATTTATAATACATTGCTTTGATACCATTAGAGGAAGATATCCATAAACCATTATTTCGGATTGACTTGTGTCTAAATCGTTGATTTCTCTATTGTGTAGTTCAGGTGACAATGTTATACGTGATGCCCCTTCCTTTTTCCAAGCAGATATTGTCTCATTGTTAATAATGTTCATATTATAATCAATGATAATTTGTTTATTGGTACCTTTCAGCAAATACATTTCACCGTATGTTCTAATCAAATAGCCCTCGACATCTAATTTTTCTATTTGTTTAAATTTCGTTATATATCTTTTTTGGATAGTTTCATCAAATATTCTTGGCAGAGCTACAAAAACATTTGCATTATAATTTTTACAGATATTAATGATTTTCTTGATATCTTCTATCTCTATTAGTTCACTCTCAATGTATACATCTTTTACATTAAAATCTTTTATAGCTTCTAGTTGTGCCATATTCCTAATTAAAACATTTACATTACACTCAGGCTTCTTTACTGTTTTCTTATCAATTTTATAGCCGGGTAATTTTTTCGGTTCTCTTCTATATGAATCCAAAAGCATTTCTTCTAGATTCTCTAAAGCATTTCTTCTAAGCTTATTAATCTCACTAATAGGAATGAATATATTATCATCAATGTTTACATTCTTCATTACTAATTCAAATGGAAAATCCCCAGTTTTTTTGATCTGTTTAATTATTCTCTCCTCAGTAAGGGATTGATTTTTAGCTTTTTCAACAATACAGCCTGATTCTCTAATATTAAAATTGTTATAGTTCAATTCCAATTCAATTGCTTTGCCTTTATTAACTTTTAGATTACCTTCCACCTTTAACTTTTTATTTATTTTGATGATATTATTACCGATGTCATCATAAGTCTGTTTATTTTTAACCCTATAAACTAAATTACCTTGAAGGATATATTTGTTATAGTCTTTCAAAGTGATATTAGCACTATCTGACGGCTTTTTGATGGTAATAGATGGGAAAGGTTCATTACCTGTCCATATCTCTAATTTATCACCTTTATTTACTTTACTATTTAATTTTATTTCTATTGTTCTGCTTTTTTTATTAACATTAGTAACTTTTCCAATATAAGCACCTTGGTTATTAGGCTTTTTCATTGACATTAAATCTGATTTATTATTGTAATACCCTGTAGAGAAGCCACCTCTATTGTATATTTCAAGAAGTAATTCCATATCTCTTTTATCTACATCATAACCATTAGGATTTTCAAAATATCTATCTATATATTTTCTATATACTGATGTAACAGAAGCCACATATTCAGGACTTTTCATCCTTCCTTCAATTTTAAAAGATGTTATTCCTGCATTAATTAATTCAGGTAATAAATCAATTGTAGCAATATCTTTTGGACTTAGTAAATACTTACCGCCTGAATGATTTATCTTTTTAGATTCTTCATATAGTGCATAAGGTAATCTGCATGTTCCTGCACATCTTCCCCTATTTCCACTTCTACCGCCTAAAATACTACTCATTAAACATTGTCCTGAATATGAATAACACAATGCTCCATGAATAAAACATTCAATTTCTGTATCTGTATTGCTGGTAATATAGTTTATTTCTTTGAGGCTTGATTCTCTACTTAATACAACCCGTTTAAAACCTAATTCATTAAGGTATTTTACTCCTTGTAGGTTATGAATTGTCATTTGAGTACTTGCATGTATCTCTAAATCTTTAAATATGTCTCTAATAAGTTTACATATGCCGAAATCTTGTATGATTAAAGCGTCAACTCCTGCTTCATATATAATATTAATATAATTAATAAAATCCTCTATCTCTTTGTCCTTAAATAGAGTATTAACAGTTACATATATCTTTACACCTCTTAGATGGCAATACTTTATAGCTTTTATCAATTCTTCTGTATCAAAGTTAGAAGCATATGCTCTAGCACTAAATTGCTTACCTCCAACATAAACAGCATCACAACCAGCATTGATTGCTGCAATCATACTTTCAAATGAACCTGCTGGTGATAATAATTCTGGTTTATCATTCATAAATTTCACCTTTCTATATATATTAAACTTAAATGCGGATATCTATTATAAGAAACCGCAACATTATTTACATTCTTGTGTAAAACAAAAGTAGTAATATACATTATATTACTACCCGTTTTCTAAATCAAATGTTTCTATGTATTCATCTAGTTCTGCCTTATAATTTTCCATGTCTTCTTCTAATCTGTCTGCCCGTTCAATTAATTCATTCTTATCAGCTTCTAATTTATGTATTTTTTCTTGTAATTTCTCAATCTCACGTTCTTTTTCTAGTATCAGTTCATCTTTTAATTTAAAAGATTTTTCTAGATTTACAGTACCTTCTTTTGCCTTAAAATAATCATCAGCAATATTGATTGCTAATAATATAGACATTAATCTAGTATTAAGAAATTGTCCGTTCTCCGAAGCCTTTAGTTCATCTAATTTATTATTGATATAAAGAGCCACTCTTTGAATATATTCTTCGCTCTCGTCCCCAGATAATGTATATACATTACCACCAATTATTACTTTTGTATTATTCTTTGGTGACATACTAGACCCCCTTTACTACTTATTAAAGCTTGTTCCATTATTAGCATAACCAATATACTATAAATATTCTATGCAACATTTAGTACGGCTACTTAATGTTAAAACTTTTAATTATAATTAATGCTATTATAACACAAAGAAACAATAATTGACAATTAAGAATTATTGTTTCTAAGTATATATAGTTCCGTATGTTTTTATAACACAATTATTATTCATATTTAATATAAAACTATACTACGTCACTTAAGACATTCAGTACTAAGTTGTTATCTGTTGTCACCCCATCATCATTATTCCAAGTAATCACGATACCATCTGTATTATCAACTTCTGATAGCGTTTCTATTTCACTATAGGTTACATTATGTAATCTTTTTGCTTCAATAATACTCATCTTAACTATTTTATATACTTCATCATGCTGTCCGTACAAATAAAAATGGTAGTATCCTTTTTCTATCTGTTCTTCAATGATTTTCTTAGTCATCTGACGAACCTTGCTAATCATCTTATAACTCACTACCACTTCATCGTATGTTTTTAGATCCTTTGCTTTTTTACCTAAAGGAGTTATTATGTATTTTAGAGCTCTGGAGTTAATCTGCTGTACATTGATATATCCTTTATTAATCATATCCTGTAGAATCCCATTGATAGAACCAAGGGATAAACCTAAATCTTTAGCTAATTGTCTTTGGGTCACATGTTCATTATTGCTAATCTGACTTAGCAACTGTAATTCTCTATCCATAATGTTCCCCCCATATATAAATAAATTTCATATTTAACACTATGTATAGTTTAATATTATTGGAAGAAATTGTCAATAGTTAGTTATCATTGGTATAATCATTACTACAATCTATTCCAAAATGTTTATAACATAGTGACGTAACCGTCCTGCCTCTGGGAGTTCTATTAATATAACCAAGCTGTATCAGATATGGTTCATAAACATCTTCAACTGTCCCTGACTCCTCACCAATGGTCGCTGCAAGAGTATCTAGACCTACAGGTCCTCCATTATATTTTTCTATCATAGCAAGTAACATCTTCCTATCGTTTTTATCCAAACCGCTTTTATCAACATCTAGTAGATCAAGTGCATAATCAGCAACTTCTTTAGTTATATCACCTTTGTATTTGACTTGGGCAAAATCTCTTACACGTTTTAGCAATCTATTAGCAAGTCTAGGTGTACCCCTAGACCTTCTCGCTATTTCCACAGCCCCTTTTTCATCAATATCTATACCTAAAACACAGGCTGACCTTTTAACAATATCTGTTAATTCATCTAATGTATAGAATTCCAATTTATTGATAACACCAAATCTATCTCTTAAAGGTGATGTTAAAAGTCCTATACGTGTAGTTGCTCCTACTAAAGTGAATTTTGGCAAATCAAGTCTTATTGACCTTGCTGATGGACCTTTACCTATAACGATATCAATAACAAAATCTTCCATAGCCGGATACATTACTTCCTCTACTTGTCTATTCAGTCTATGGATTTCATCTATAAAAAGTATATCTCCTTCTTGAAGATTATTAAGTATAGCTGCCATATCTCCAGGCTTTTCTATTGCAGGACCTGAAGTGATTTTTAGATTTACTCCCATTTCATTTGCTATAATATTGGACAACGTTGTTTTACCTAATCCTGGAGGACCATATAATAATACGTGATCAAGAGGTTCTTCTCTCAGTTTAGCTGCTTCAATAAAAACCTTCATGTTCTCTTTTGCTTTTGCCTGTCCAATATAATCCGATAACAATTTTGGTCTAAGGTTTTGCTCTATCTTCAAATCTTCATCCATTAGTTCTGTTGTAATAATTCTTTTTTCCATTATTAATTTACTCCTTTAACAGCATGATTAAAAGCTTGCTAACTTACCTAATGCACCTTTAATAATATCTTCTGCTGTAGTTGTTTCTGTTATCTCAAGTATTCTTACTGCTTTTACTGCTTCAGTACTTGTATAACCAAGACTTACCAAAGCGGCTATAGCATCATTTTTAGCATTAGAAGTTAAAGCTAACTGACTGTTATCTTCTATTTCTGCACCTACACTATCACTAT
This sequence comes from Vallitalea maricola, assembly GCF_036985595.1. Lineage (NCBI taxonomy): Bacteria > Bacillati > Bacillota > Clostridia > Lachnospirales > Vallitaleaceae > Vallitalea > Vallitalea maricola. The sequence continues at coordinate 64,455 of NZ_BTPU01000039.1, forward strand.
AATCTTTTAATTTTAATTTATCCTTAAGTTCTAATATGAGTTTTTGAGCTGTTTTCTTGCCTATTCCTGGTGCCTTTGATATAGTCTTTACATCATCTGCTATAACAGCAAATCTTAATTCATCAGGAGTAATCGTAGATAATACTCCAAGTGCACCCTTAGGTCCTATACCATTAACTGTTATCAGTTTTTTGAACACTTCTAAATCATCTCTTGTTATGAAACCATATAATAACATAGCATCTTCTCGAACATATAAATAAGTATGCATTTTAATATTCTCACCGATACAAGGTAAATTCTGTATTGCAGACATTGAAATCTTTATCTCATATCCTATACTCTGTGATTCTATAATTATAAAATCATCACCAATAAATTCTAATGTTCCTTTTATGTACGATATCAATTCCTCACCTACTTTTACAATAATATGTTAGAACGTTTGTTCCTATTATACTTGATTTTACCACCTATTACAAGTTTTACTAAAATCTTTCTATAATATTTTAGCTGCCTAGATTATGACTAACCAGTTAACTACTTGGTAATAACTATAAATATATGAAAAATTATATTTCACTTTAAGGAGGTATTGCAATTGTACGAATCTGACTCATATTGGATCAAATCAACACCTTCAACTAATTATCCTACTCTAGAAGAGGATATTTCTGTAGATTGTGTTGTAATTGGAGGTGGTATCACTGGAATAACCACAGGTCTCCTATTACAGCAACAAGGTCTCAAAACCATTATAATAGAAAAGAATAAAATCTGTTTAGGAACAACAGGACATACAACTGGCAAAATAACATCTGGGCATAATCTCATATACTCTTATCTTATAGATACTTTTGGCAAAAAACTTGCCAAACAATATGCAGATGCTAATCAGCAAGCTATAAGATTTATTATTGATACTGTTGAGAATTATAATATTGATTGCGACTTATGTATTGAACCCTCTTATGTATATACTACTGATAAAGACAATGTAATTATGATAAACAAAGAACTGGTAGCAGCACTTTGCCTTGGGTTGCCAGCTGAATATGTTGATTTGACTGATCTGCCATTCGGTATTGAAGGTGGAATCAGATTCTTGAATCAAGCCCAGTTCCATCCAAGAAAATATGTATTAGAACTTGCTCGTATTTTCGAGGAAAATGGAGGAACTATTTATGAAAATACCCAAGCAATTAATATTGACCCTAAGGAAAGTATTGTTACAACTACCTCTAATACCATAACTGCCAAAAACATTGTCGTAGCAACTCACTATCCCTTTTATTCAAAAGGTCATTTATATTTTGCAAAGATGTCCCCTTATACCTCATATGTTGTTGGTGCTTCAGGTCATACAAAACTAAAAAAAGGTATGTATATCAGTTGTGATAGGGATACACGGTCTTTTAGATATCTAGATACTAATGATGACAGGTTGTTATTTATAGGTGGTCAATCTCATAAAACAGGTCAAAGTGAAGATGAGAATTACAATTACACAGTTTTGATGGACTATGCCAATAAATTATATAATGATGTTTCTATTGATTACAAATGGTTGGCACAGGATTATATTACTATAGACAAAATACCTTATATTGGTCTTTTATCTGATGATTATGATAACCTTTTCGTAGCCACAGGATATGGAAAATGGGGTATGACAAATGGTACAGTCGCAGCAATGATTATCAAAGACTTAATAATAGAAGGTACTAATCCTTGGAAAGATGTATTTAATCCATCACGCTCTTTTACTCTTGATAGTATACGAAATATGTTTGCTGATTCAGTTAATACCAGTGGAGAGTTTATAGCAAGCAGATTTACAAACAGTAAAGAAGAAATAGAAAACATAAAACCCACTGAAGGTAAAGTTATAAAAGTAGAAAATATAACCATTGGTGCATATCGTGATGAAAACAATAAGTTATATCTAGTAGATACTACCTGTCCACATCTGAAATGTAAAGTACAATTTAATGATGCTGAAAAAACATGGGATTGTCCTTGTCATGGTTCTAGATTTAACTATGATGGAACATTCATTGATGGACCTGCCAATAGAGATCTAAAAAAAATAGAATTAGATACTGAGGGCAATTATGCAAAAGAATAATATATATAAATTGTGTAACCCTGTATGTTTGCAAGGTAGTATTAAAAAACAGAATTATTTTGAAGGTTGGTATTATAAATGTGTAGATGCCAGCAATAAGTACTCATGTGCTTTTATTCCTGGAATCTCAACTAGTACTTCTCAGTACAAACGCCATTCATTCATCCAATTTATTGATAATTCCAATGTTCTGCCCTTATACATCCCATTCTCCATAAAATCATTTTCCTATTCTGATGAGCCATTTGTACTTAATATTAGTAATTGTGTTTTTTCAGATTCAAAAATAATAATAAATATTGAGCATAATGATTTTATAATTAAAGGTAAAATTATTTTTGGTGATTTTACTGATATCAAAAGAAATATTAAAATGCCTACCATAATGGGTTATTATAGATATATTCCATTTATGGAGTGTTTCCACAGTATAATAAGTTTGTCTCATCCTCTGAAAGGGTATCTCAAAATAAATGATAGGACTATAGATTTTAATAATGGTACAGGTTATTTGGAAAAAGACTTTGGTACATCATTCCCCAAAAGATGGATCTGGGTACATTCCAATACTTTTAATTTAAAAGAAACTTGCTTAATGTGTTCAATAGCATCCATTCCATTTATTAGTAAGACTTTCACAGGATTGATATGCATATTGTATGCAACAGGTAAAGAATATAGATTTGCAACTTATCTAAAAGCAAAAATCACAAAACTTCTTTGCTCCAAAAATAATCTGCACATAGAATTGTCCCAAGGTAATTATAATTTAGAAGTCAGAAGTATGTGCAGCGATAATAACATACTTATAGCACCTAAAAATGGTAACATGAACCGAAAAATCATAGAAAGTATGTCAGCAAAAATCAAAGTCAAATTATTTAAAGATGATTATGTCATATTTGAAGCCATTACTTATAATGGATGTGTGGAATATAACTAATATACCACACATCTTACTTTTTAAACTAATTTATTATTTATCTTATATATAATGTCTTCTACAACACATTTAATCAAATATAGGCTCTAACAGTTCCTTTTCTCTAGCCTTAAAACACATCTCAATTTGTTCTTTGGTATTCCTGCCTAAAGATAACTCAGGTAAATTATCATAATCAAAAAAATCAGACTCACAAGTCTCTATGTTATTTATATACTCCCCTTCAATATAATCACATTCAACAAATATTTTATATATAGAATAAGGAAAATCATCATTGACATATTTATTCCTGTCAAGAACAGCTATAATACGTTTTGGTGATACTACAGCTCCAGCTTCTTCCATAGATTCTTTTTTAGCATTTTCCGATACACTAAGGTCTATATCAGCATATCCTCCAGGTAGTGACCATTTACTGTCCTTCTTTTCTTTAACCATTAATATCTTATTATTCTTGAATATAACTGCTCTGACATCTATTTTAGGTGTTTGATAGCCCGTTTCATTAGCGAAAAGTGATCTGATTTTTGTATTACTGATCTGGGTATATTTGCTCATTATTTCAACACTAATTTCTCTTATTCTCTGGAATCTTTCAATATCAAATTCATTTTTTGAATATGCCAGACCCGATTGTGATATTGCCTGTAGTTCTTTAGCCCATTGTAACCATTGTTTATCCATCTTATAGCCCTCCTGACTTGTTATAATGATAGTATATAAACATTTACTCGTAATTCTTAATCAATTAATTAACCTTCAAAAATCATAGAGGCATCCTTTTATAACTTATTTCATTATATATTTTTTTATCTTATTTGTATACTACGACATTTTAATTATATAGTAAATAGGAGAAGATAATTTGATTCTATAAATATATTTGGTAAGGATAATTTTTCAATACAGGGGAAAAATATAGATAATAAAGTTTAATATTCGTAATTATCTTTTAATAATATGTTATAATTTTTTCCTTTAATTATAAGTATATATGTAATATAATGATTAGGTAGATTCATCCAATTAATATTAAACTTTTTAAGTATGATACCTGGCATTTATTTTTGATAGTGAATGCTAAGTAAAAAAACAAAATATAATTAGTAATAATTATATGGACAGGAGAATTATAATGAATAAAGAAAATAACCATGATTGCAATTGTAACCATGACCATACTTCAAAACATGAAGATTGCCATTGCCATGATCATGAAGATGATTGTTGTAACCACGAACATGAACACCACCATGAGACTATAACATTAACTTTGGATAATGACGAAAATATTGAATGTCTAGTATTAGGTGTCTTTGAAGCAAATGAAAAAGAATATATTGCTTTACTTCCAGAAGACGAAGATGACGTTCTACTTTATAGATATTCTTCCTCAAACGACGAAGACGTTGAACTTGCAAACATTGAAGATGACGATGAATTTGATATAGTATCCAAGACATTTATGCATTTAATTGAAGAAGAAGATAGCAATGAGGACGATGAATAATAAAAAATAAAGGGTGATTTCATAATAATATTAAAAATATTGTTATGAATCGCCCTTTTTTTACCTATATGAAAATCACCTTATCAATTTCTCACTTGTCCACTACCATATATCACATACTTGGTAGTTGTAAGCTCTCTAAGCCCCATAGGACCTCTTGCATGAAGTTTCTGTGTACTTATACCTATCTCGGCACCAAAACCAAATTCAAAGCCATCTGTGAACCTGGTAGATGCATTAACATATACTGCGGCTGCATCTATTTCATTCAAAAATCTTCTGGCATTAGTATAGTTTTCTGTAATGATTGATTCTGAATGCTTAGTATTATTTTTATTTATATGATCTATTGCTTCATCAATATTATTAACCACTTTTACGGATATCTTGTAATCCAAGTACTCTGTTCTATAATCATCTTCAGAAGCTTCTTCAATATCTGTTACTATAGATTTTGCAATATTATCTCCTACAATAGTTACATTATGTTCTCTTAGAGCCTTACAAGCCATAGGTAAAAATTCTTTTGCTGCATCAGCATGAACTACAAGACTTTCACATGCATTACATACTCCTGGTCTTTGAGTTTTTGCATTAACAAGAATGTCTTTTGCCATTTCTAGATTAGCTTCCTTATCAACAAAGATATGGCAATTACCTACACCTGTTTCTATTACAGGTACAGTGCTGTTGTTTACAACTGCTTGGATAAGTCCTGCACCACCTCTAGGAATTAAGACATCTAGATATTCATTGAGCCTCATCATCTTTGTAGCTGTCTCTCTGCTGGTATCTTCTATAAGTGATACTGCATCACTTGGCATATCTGCACTGACAAGTGCGTTTTTAATAATCTCAATAATCTTAAGATTAGAGTTTATTGCTTCTTTACCACCTCTTAGGATTACTGCATTTCCCGTTTTAAAACATAAAGCAAAAGCATCTACAGTAACATTTGGTCTTGCTTCATATATTATTCCAATAACTCCAAGTGGTACTATTTTTTTACCTATCTCTAAATCATTAGGTCTCTTTTTCATCCACATGACTTCACCAATAGGGTCATCTAATTGAATAATCTGTTCAATTCCTTCAGCCATAGATTTTATACGATTTGAATCAAGAGTCAATCTATCGACCAAAGAACCTTTTATACCGTTTTTCTCTGCATTAAGCACATCAATTTTATTAGCATCGATGATAGCTTTTTCATTTAATAATAAAGCATCAGCAACCGCCTTCAAGCCTTTGTTTTTATCAATTGAAGAAAGTCTTGATAAAAGATAACTGGCTTTTTTGGCTTTTTGCCCTTTAATATTTAATTCTTCCATGTCTATTCACCTCTTAAATTATTATAGTCTAGTATTTTGGGGACGTATTCACTTTTCTTTTTTAAATCTCTTGGGATTCTGTAAAAATATAATCTGGCTTCACATCATAAACATCGGATGGAACACTATTCAATAGTTGATAATCATAACAAATAGCAACTATGTTAAATGCTTTTCTAAACTTAAATAGATATCTATCATAATAACCTCCACCAAAACCAATTCTATTTTTAGATTTATCAAAGGCTACACCAGGCATAATGAATAAAGATTTTCCTGTTGGTACACCTTCAATTAAAGTTTTAGGTTCCAATATATTGAATTTACCTTTTTTCAAATCCTTCATTGAGTTAATATAGTAAAATTTAATAATGCCCTTCTCTTCAACTTTTGGAACAGCAACTAATTTATTATCATCCCAAGCTTTTTTAATTATTTCTAGAGTATCTACTTCATTAAAGTTACTTACATATATGAATAGATCATAACATTCTTTATATACTCTGTTATTTATTATTTTATTATATATTACCTTGCTTTTATTAATAACATCATCCTTAGACATTTTACTTCTTTTATCTAAATAGCTTTCTCTTATTTCTTTTTTAATCATTTCTTGTGTTTAGGCTTTAACGGAGTAATATTGCCTTTTTCATCCTTTAATTTTATTGTATTCATAGTACTTTTGAAATTTTTTCTTACAGCATTTAGATACTCTTCTCTAAGGAGTGATTGTTCAATTTTTTCTTCATCAGTAAGTCCTTCGATTTTGTTTTTTTTATAAAGTTCATTTATACGGTCAATTTTTTTCTTTTCCATATTTTCCTCCTGTCATTCTTATATCACCAAATAGTCATATTACAGTTATGTGCTTATTACATTTATTCTAATCTCTAATAGGTAACTTATCAAGTTGTTTCTTAAAAAAATATATAAATATATGAATTGATAATAATTATTATAAATTATTTTATTTTTTTTTCAACTATAATTGTATTTTTTCTTAGTTAATATCAAATAATAAGTATAGTCCAACAATATTTCATTACTTTGGAGTGAATAATATGATAAAAAAAATAATGATACCTTTATTAATATTTATAATGATTTCAACTAGTTGTTCAAATAGTGAACAAAAAGATGAAAAGACAAATTCAACCCTTGTGAATAAGTCATTAAAATATCAGTTAGTTAATATAACTGATGAGATAATTAATCGTCTAGAAAAAAAAGACTATATTAAATGTTATGATGAATTAATGAATTTTCACGAGAAAGCAAATGAAGTGGGAATATACTATATTACTGATAATGATGAAAATGCTGTTGATTTCAAAGCTTTGATTAATGAGTTAAGTAAAAATATATCGGATGAAGCTGATAAACAGAAAATACAAAAAGTTGCAATTGATGTTGAAAAAAGTCAGATAAAAATATTAACTCAAATGGCATCAGAAGGTGGCGGCAAAGAAAAATCATCAGGGTCACAAGGTGAAGATAGCTCTAAATCCAGCGGTTCAAGTGGAAGCGAAAAAAGCAGTGATAACTCTTCAAATAGTAGCTCTGATAGTGAATCTAGTTCTGGTAAGTCAGAATCTCAGCCATCAGAAGATATTATACTTCCACAAGAAGAATTATTAAAGAATTATCCAGAATTAGTTACTACAGACAATGATCTAGCTATTCAAAATAAAGCGTCTGATCTATATAAATACTGTAGTTATATATTAACTTTAGAAGAAAACGATAAAAAAGCTGGTTTAATCAAGTTAAAATATTACTTATATAAAATTAAGAATTTAGCTAAATTAAAGAAATTCAATGATATTGGTAAATTTTATACCAAGCTGGAAAGTGAATGGAAAATGGAGTTAGAAAATGCTAAAAAAGTTAGTGACAAAGATGCTAAAATTGTTAATTCCATTATTGATAATTTAATGAGCCAAATCAAAGATAAAAATATACCTGTAATTGATATATCTAATAAGATAGCTGTAAAATCAATTAATAATTTAATTGATAAAACCAGTTAAATGACTAGTTATTAAAAAAAGGAACTTTTTCACAATACATTATTTAATTCAAGATTGTTTAGTAAATAAATGTATTATTGAAAAGTTCCTTTATTTTATTCTTTAATTAATCTACATACACTTGAATAGCATCAATCTCCTGTCCATACATTCCTGCATACCCATTATTAGAATCATAGGTACTATATCCTGTTACCCAAGATAACCATCTATTACTGTTTTTCAAGTGAACTCTATAATGTACAGTTTTTCCAGTATCAGTTTTCATCATTAATCCATCTATAGGTTTTCCTTTTATTCCTGCATAATCGTTTCTATTTTTTACTGCTGACAACCAACTTCCACCTTTAACATGAACTCTGTAAGTTATATTTCCACTTGATAAGTTTGCATATACACAATCTATAGCTCGTCCAAAAATACCTGCATAATCTTGTTTGTCAGTTACATTTGCCAACCATTTTTTACCTACATTTTCGTGAACTTGATAAGTAACATTTATATTACTTTGAGAACTACCTTTTGCTTTGTAGTAATAGGCGCAGCTTATGGTTCCATCCCACTGGGATAATTTAGTTTTACTATACCCTGGATCCATTATATAGACTTCGCTACCACTGCAATAATCAACTGCTATAGAATGACCGTTATTATTGACTCTTACTTCTACATAATAACCATTATTTAAAAGATCCTTGATTTGCTTATGAATAGATGTAAATGAAGAGTATGTAAAATCTTTCCTACCTACTTGATAAAAATTAGGAGAATTTGATTGGGTTGTGGCTGATGAACTTAGATTTCCATCTAAATTGATATTAGAATGGTGACTAATAAATCCAGCATTTTCATATCTGTCTACTAGACTACCTGGATTAAAATTACTCTCATTTTCAACACCAGCATGAACCATCAAAATTGCTAAAGATGTAATCTTACATCCCCAAGCACCCATTGTTCCATTATCACCAACTTTTTTGTTTGTCCATCTACTATCATATTGTTTCCAAGTTTTATAATTACCATAAGCATTAGATGTAATATTAGTTGCACCTAAACTCATCCCCATTAAAGTTGTTATAATTAGTAAACTACATAAGATTTTCTTTAAATATTTGCTCATACTATTGACCTACCTCCATATTATTTAAATTATTCAAGTTTATACTATGTAAGTTTATGCCAAACAGATTATATTTTCTAAAAATATCTCCCCCTATATATTAAAATTATTAACATTTCCATAATTATTTTACACCTTTAAATATAATTGTCAAACTATTTTTCAACATTTTTTTAACTTTAATACTTTTTTGTATTATTTATCAAGAGTCATACAATTCAAATCTACAAATATATCTATAATATTCAGTTATCTAATATAATAATTTTCTTTTGTTGTACCACAAAAAAACTTCTGGACAATATTTATTTTAATATTACCAGAAGTTTTTTATTTCACATGAAATTATTAATAAAATTTATTATTTTGCTATAAATAATGTACCTATCTGCTCTCCATATACTATTTTTTCAATAACATTATCAACACTAGCATTGGCTATAACCATATCTATTCCATTGCTTGTAGCAATTTTAGCTGCAGCAATTTTGGTAGCCATACCGCCTGTTCCAACAACTGAACCTGCACCACCTGCCATATGCTGTACATTATCAGTTATCTCAGATACTTCAGTAATAAGTTTGGCATCATTATTCTTTCTTGGATCTTCTTCATATAAACCGTCAATATCAGATAATAAGATTAATAAGTCAGCCCCTACAAGTTTACTTACGATAGCTGATAATGTATCATTATCTCCATAAACAATCTCTTCTGTAGCAACAGTATCATTTTCATTGACAATAGGAATTGCACCCATTTTTAATAGCGCATTCAGAGTATTTTGTGCGTTCTGTCTTCTAATAGGTTGGTCTATGAGATTTTTTGTTATGAGAATCTGAGCTACATTTTGATTATATTCACTAAATATCTTCTGATAAATCATCATCAAATTCGCTTGTCCTACTGCTGCTACAGCTTGTTTTTCCTCTAAACAATTAGGTCTGCTAGGTAAATTCATTGTTTTAGTTCCTACAGCAATAGCACCTGATGTAACCAATATTACATCTTTTCCCATGTTCTTTAGATCAGTTATCTCTCTAATCAATCTTTCCAATCTAAAATAATTTATTTCGCCTGTTTCTTCATAAGTTAATGATGATGACCCAACTTTAACTATTACCTTTTTCTTGTCTTTCAATCTTTCTCGTACAGTCATTATATATTCCACCTTATATTTTTAAGTGATTTATGTGATTTATGTATTTTATAAAGTAAATAACACTTCATCTAGTTTTTTACTATATTACAGTAATAAACTTCTTCTATTTTACATGACAATGTTAAAATAATCAAGGAAAATAAGTTCCATTATATTTATTTTATTGTTATAATAGGCTTATGGAAAAATTAGGTTCCAAATAATAATCTGAGAGGTGATATCGTATGGATATTAAAACAGCTATTAGTAAGCTTAATGAAGCTGATGACAAACTACACGCTATTGAACATGCACTTGCTCTTATACAATGGGACGGGGCAACTGGAGCACCAAAAAAAAGTGTTGAAGGAAGAGCTAAAACTTTATCTATATTAACAGGTGAATACTATAAAACTCTTGTGAATGATGATTTTAATGAGCTTCTATCTCTATTAGAGGATAATAAAAATGAACTTGAGTATGTAATACTTCGTAAAGCAGAAGAGTTTCGTAATGAATATGACAAAATCGCAAAAATACCTGTTGAGATAGTTACAGAATACACAGAAGTCCAAGCTAAAGCTAGCGCTGCTTGGGAGGATGCTAAAATAAAAAGTGATTTTTCTATATTTGCTCCACATCTTGAAAAAGTAATTGAATTCAATAAAAAATTTATTGAATTAAGAGGTTACACTAAACACCCTTATAATACTTTATTAGATGATTATGAAAAAGGATTGACTACTGATGATCTAGATGAATTTTTTAGTGAACTTAAAAATTCTATTGTGCCTTTAGTTGCTAGAATAAAAGAATCAAAAGTTACAATTAACGATGATTTTATTAAGAAAACATACTCAACCAAAAAACAAGAAGCACTTAATAAAAAATTATTGAAATCACTTGGGTTCAACATAGATTCTGGTATGATGGCAGAAAGCCAACATCCATTTACTACTAATTTCAATAGAAATGATGTTAGAATAACAACTCATTACTTTGAAAATAATCTTTTATCAGCACTATATAGTACATTACATGAAGGTGGTCATGCTATATATGAACAGAATATTGGTGAAGAATTAAATTTCACATCACTTGGTACTGGTACTTCCATGGGTATACATGAATCTCAATCACGATTTTTTGAAAATATAGTTGGAAGATCTCATTCTTACATAGAATATCTATATCCAATTATAAAAGATGCTTTTCCTGAAAACTTTAATGATGTTACATGTGAAGACCTTTATGAAGCTGCTAATAAATCTGAGCTTTCTTTAATCAGAACTGATGCAGACGAACTTACTTATTCACTTCATATTATGATTAGATATGAAATAGAAAAATTACTATTTGAAAATAAGATACTAGTAAGTGATCTACCAGAAATATGGAATAAAAAATATGAAGAATATATGGGATTAACTCCACAAAATGATGCTGAAGGTATTTTACAAGATGTACATTGGTCAGAAGGATTATTCGGTTATTTCCCATCATATGCACTTGGAAATGCTTACGCTTCTCAATTTGCCAATAAGATGAAGGAAACAATAGATTTTGAAAAAGACCTTAAGCAAGGTAATTTAGAAAATATTAGAGAATGGTTAAAAGAAAACATTCATAAATATGGAAAATTGTTAACTCCAAGTGAGATAATAGAAAAAGCAACTGGCGAATCACTTAATGCCAAATATTATATCGATTATCTAGAAGATAAATACAGCAAAATATATAATCTATAAGATTTTAGGATTCGTAAACAAATAATCCTAACAATGAAAAGAGAGCAGGAAAAAAATTCCATTCTCTCTTTTTATTAACTATTTTTTTGTAGTCCTATTTGTTACAGCTTCAGCAACCTTAATACCATCCATAGCAGCTGACATGATACCACCTGCATAACCTGCACCTTCTCCACAAGGATATAATCCTCTTATGTTGCTTTCATAATACTTGTCTCTAATAATTCTTATAGGCGAAGAAGATCTGGTTTCAACCCCTGATAAAATAGCGTCTTCTCTTGCAAATCCCTTGATTTTCTTATCAAAAGCTGTTATTCCCTCTTTTATGGCATCACAAACATAATTAGGTAAACAATCATTAAGATTAGAAAGGGTTGCTTTATCACCTAGGGAAGGTCGGACATCGCCAATGTTTGCTGATATTTTATTATTCATGAAATCTACCGATTGCTGAATAGGAATATTATAATTGCTGCCTCCAGCAATATAAGCTAATTCTTCCCATTTTCTTTGAAAAGCCACACCTGCAAGTACATCATCTTCAAAAAAATCTTCTGGAGTTATATTGACCAAAAGTGCACTATTAGCATTATCAGCATTTCTTAAAAAATTACTCATACCATTAGTAACAACTCTACCCTCTTCTGAACTAGCATTGACAACGTACCCTCCTGGACACATACAGAATGAATATACTCCTCTACCATTATTACAATGATGTGTTAATTTATAATCCGCAACTGGTAAGCTTTTATGTTCATAGCTACTTCCATATTGTGACTTATTAATTAAATCCTGAGGATGCTCAATCCTAAGTCCAATAGCAAATGGTTTCTTTTCAATAAGTATATTATTGTCCTTTAACATGGAAAACGTATCTCTTGCACTATGTCCTATTGCAAGAATAACATTCCTAGACTTTATTTTACTTGTATTATTAACAACTACTCCAGCTATACAACCTTCATCAACTAACAAAGATGTAACTTGATTGTTGAATCTTACCTCTCCACCTAAATCAATAATTTTCTTTCTAATGCTTTTTACAACTTTCCTAAGATAATCAGTACCAATATGAGGTTTATTATAGTATAATATCTCTTCAGGAGCTCCACATTCAACAAATTCCTCTAGTACTTTTCTATTTCTAAAAAATTTATCCTTAACCATAGTATTTAACTTTCCATCTGAAAATGTTCCAGCTCCGCCTTCACCGAATTGAATATTCGACTTAGTAGAAAGCTCATTAGTAACTATAAATCGTTCCACATCCTTCACACGATTATCCATATCCTGTCCTCTCTCAAGGATAATAGGCTCATACCCATTCTCAGCCAATATAAGCCCACAAAAAAGTCCTGCAGGTCCAGAACCAACTATTATTGGTTTATCTGTAAAATTGGCACTTTTATTAGGAAATTCATATTTCTTATTATTAACAAAACAAAGAGAACGATTACCTTTCTTAGCTAATATTTTATCTTCATTATCAATCTTTATATCAAAGGTATAAACTATCTTTATATCATTCTTTTTCCTAGCATCAATAGATTTTTTTACAATCGTATAAGAAAACTTAGTATCCTCATTTATCCTTAATTCTTTTCTTAGTCTTCTATAAATATCATTTTCATTATGATCAAGACCAAACTTAATTTGCTGTAGTCGTAACATCTAACTTATCCTTTCATGATTCAATTTTCTATAAAACTTATCAATAAATTACCACTAATTCATATACATGTAATACAGAGCTTAGATGGTATAGGGGGAATATGGAGCAGTGAGCCATGGACGGCGAACTCAGCTTTTTAAACAGGACGTTTAATTAGCTGACGAAATATTCCCCCTATACCGTCTAAGCGACCGTTAGTTACTAGCATTCATACCTGCAACAACCCCCGTACTCCAAGCCCATTGTAGATTATACCCTCCACAATCACCATCTACATCTATAACCTCTCCAGCAAGATATACATCTTTAACTTTCCTTGATTCTAGAGTAACCTCATCTATTTCACTTGTTATGATACCACCTGCAGTAACTTGTGATTGATTCCATTGATTGGTACCAGTTATAATTAATGAGAATTTTTTTAGAATAGATACAAGCTTATTTCTTTCTTCTTTTTTTATGTCAGCAGATTTTTTATTCAATGCTATACCCGCTTCTTTTATAATTATATTGATTAATCTTTTGTTAATCAAACCTATAAAATTCTCTTGTATAGTTTTATTAGGCATAGAAGTCAACCTCTTCAACAGAATTTGATCCACTTCCTTATCTGATAAGTCATGGAAAAAGTCAATATCTACACTAACTCTCCTATTATCATTAAGATAATCAGAAGCAATTCTACTAATCTGTAAAATAGGTGGACCTGATATACCATAATCTGTAAACAATATTTCTCCGTATTCTTTCCGTATTATTTCATTATTCTCATCTATTATTTTAGCCAAAGCATTTATTTTGACACCTTTTATTTGTTTCAAGAAATCAGCACCAGACTTAAGCTGAACCAATGAAGGTATGGGCTTTTTAATAGTATGTCCAAGAGATTTAGCTAATGTAAATCCACTACCATTAGAGCCTAGGTCAGGAGAAGATTTTCCTCCAGCTGCTATAATAATTTTATTACCATAATATTTTTTATCCTTTGTATAAATGACAAAGTTATTACTTCGCTCAATCTTAGTAACTTCAGCATTGCATTCTATATTTATTTTCAATCTATCTGCTTCAAGTCTTAGTACATCCAATACCGAGCTTGCTTGTAATGAATTAGGATAAACTTTTCCACTATCAACAGTAATAGGATATATGCCTAATTCACTAAAGAACTCCAATGTTTCATTTACATCAAACAACTCTAATATCTTTGTGATGAAATCCTTATTTCCACCATGAAAATATTTGTTGGAACAGTGTATGTTGGTTAGATTACATCTACCATTCCCTGTAGCCAGTATTTTTTTCCCAATTCTATCTTTTCTTTCTAAAATGGTAACTTTTGCTCCATTTCTTGCTGCGACAATTGCTGCAACTAACCCTGAAGCTCCACCACCAACAATAACAATCTTATTTTTAGCCATAAAAAAACCTCACATCATATAATAAAACTATTTTAAGTTATTTATTATATGAATGCAAGGATATTTTATAAACAATGTATTATTCTTGATTGACTTCAACTTTTTTCAAGTAGTATATTCTTGAACCAAAGTCTCCAATATATCTTACCTGATCACCAAATCCAGCTCCATTGAATTGTTGTAAAGGCTTTAATCCAGCATACATCAAGCTGTCACCATATTCATCTACCTTTTGAACATCATTTTTGAACATATAATTATCAGATATTGTTTTATGTATAATTCCTCTTACACCATTGGTCTTCACATTAAAAGGTACATAATCATTGATTAATTCACCAAATCTCTCTATATTCATAAATTGTGCCCTTGATTCCAGATGATACATATACTGTTCTTCTAAACCTTTTAATTTAATGGTCTCCAAACTTTTGTTGCTTTCTTGCAGTTTTTGATAATAGCCTACAATGGCTTCTTCTTTATCCTTAGAAACTACCATCCATATGGCATAATTTGTTTCAAATGGTGATTTAATTCTATAGAATGTACCATACTGTAATAATTTCCTATGTTTCTTATAAAACTCTACTTGTTTCCTAATAGCCTTTTTCTCGAAATTGGAGAGATTATTCAAATTAAGTTCATAACCCAATAATCCGAAACAAGCCACGTTGAATCTTGATTCAATACTGTTTTGTCTCAATACTTGATGTGAAGGGTTAGAACCAACATGAGCTCCAAAGGTACTTAGTGGATAAATCAACGATGAACCATATTGAATATTCATTCTTTCACCAGGGTCAGTATTATCACTTGCCCATGTTTGGGGCATATAATATAACATTCCTAAATCATACCTATTACCACCACTAGCACAACTTTCAAATAATATATCCTCAAAATTCGTTTTCAATCGATTCAGTAAATCGTATAATCCCAACATGTATCTATGTGCCAATTCCTTTTGTCTATGTTTTGGTAGATATGAAGAATAAACATCAGTTACACACCTATTCATATCCCACTTTACATACTTAACCTTTCCCCGTCTGAAAACGCTGCTAAGTTGTTTATATAGATAATTTATTACGTTAGGATTAGACATATCCAACATTAATTGATTTCTTCCAAGTGATGGTTCTCTATTTTCAAGTTTTATAGCCCAACTGGGATGTCTTTTATACAAATCACTCTCTTGTGATATCATTTCAGGTTCCACCCATAATCCAAATCCTAGTCCCATTTCATTAATTTTATTACTAAGACCTTCAAGACCATTAGGGAGTTTCTTTTTATCTTCAACCCAATCCCCTAAACTAGTTGTATCATCATTACGCCCTTTAAACCAACCATCATCTAGTACAAATAATTCCATGCCAAGTTCTTTTGCAGTTTTTGCAAGTTTTAACAATTTCTTCTCATTAAAATCAAAATATACTGCTTCCCAACTATTAGCTAAAAGAGGTCTTTTTCTGAATTGCCATCTCACTGGAATTAGATTATGATTAATGACATCATGAAAATTCCTGCTCATGCCTCCTATTCCATTGTTTGAATAAGTCATTATTACTTCTGGAGTTTGAAATTCTTCTTTTTTATCTAACAGCCAGCTGAAATCAAATGGATTAATTCCCATCTGTACCCTAGTTTGATTATGAGGACTGACTTCTGCTAACCCTTGATGATTGCCACTGTATAATAAAGAAAAACCATAACAGGAACCATAGTCTTCTGTAGTATCAGCCTCTGATAAACACATAAAAGGATTGAGATCCGAACTTGAAGTAAATTTTTTTGAATTAATATAGTATACTCCTTTATTAAGTCTTTGTTTTTGTATATGCTTTTCTCTGATCCATTTTCCTTCAAGAGTTATCAAGTCGTAATCACAATTATCAAAATCAATATTAAAACTCATTGCCTTAACAATTTTAATCCTACCTGATTCACCATTAATAATTTTTATACTTCTTGTAATGACATCTCTATCATAAAAAACAGAGTACTGTAATAACACATATACATCCATCACTTGGTCATATAACTTAATCTCCAATGACGTAACAGTGTCCTCGTTCTGAAAAGTATGTGGTAATCCCTCCATATCTTTTTTGCCTTCATATATGTTATATGAATGAAATAGAAAATCACTTACTCTTGAATTATCACTAAACTCTATATGTAATGATGGCTCTCTATAATCAGACTTGCCATAAGTTGATAACTCTAATGTAGTGGTGTTCAAAGAATAATGTTCATGTTTTTTACTATAATTAGTCTCGTTGCCAACTGGTGTTACATAATTATGATATAAATTATTAAAATCATCCCTGTTTCTTATTTTACGTCCATAATATAAATATGATAAGTGATTGGACTCTAATACTTTTATGATATAACTAGTATTGGATGTTGTAAGATGAAATTCATTGTTATTATTTACATAAATCATTAAAACACCTTCTCCTAATAGATTTTATTAATTCTAATAAGTATGACCACATTCCCGACCAGCAAAAAACATACTCTTAATGTTGTTAATATAGATTAGTGTATCATAATTAACAATTACTGTAAACTTTCATCCTTTTCTTATAATATAAAAAAGAAAGTCCATAATTATAATTCTCATAGACCTTCTTTATAATAAAAATTCATGAATGATTCCTGTAATTAACTTGTATAATTTTCTAATAACCTTATAAGCTCAACTTCACTATTAACAGTTATTCCTTCTTTTAACTTATTCATCAATTCTTCTTCCAAACCGCTAACAGGCGTTTCAATAACTTTTCTTAAATAGTCTTTTAATAGATCATTCAGTCTATCCTGCTTTAAATCAGATGAGTATTTTTCATCTTTCTTATAATCGTAAAATACTCCCATGACACCATTGTATTCTTTTAGAATATATTTACCACTTTGGTTTAATCTGTATAACTGCCATAATTTCTTTAGATTTTGTGACAGTTCCTCTTCACCATATACAATAATTCCATTATTGAGCTTTTCCTGTTCTTCCCAAACCAAATCATTGACCGGTATGTCAATTGTATCTCTTAGATATTCATCTAGTTCAATGTCTTCACCTTTATCTCTGTAATCATGAAATACTCCAATATTGGTATTATGTCTTTTAATAATATAATACTTATCAGAACGATCCTCAATTATTCTTCTTAGTATAACTTTTTCAGGAGAAAAAGCTATTAATTGAAATTCGGGATAGAACTCCTCCATTTGTTCTCTGGTCAAATTTATCATATAGTATGGTGGTTCAATCTCTTTTTCAATTTCTAATTTATCATCTAACGTATAATAATTTTGATATTCTATTCGTGTTGAAGACATAATCTTAGGCTCTTTCACAGTATCTACAGAAATTACATCCTCATTGTTTTTACTGCTTGCTATTGGTTCGATATCAGTTATTTTTTCTTTAATGTCTAAATAATTATCTCCTGAAATTAAATTTTCACTATTATCTTCTAAAACCTTATTTTTTATATTATCTTTTTCTATGTTATTATCAAGTACTATTTCATCATCTTGTTTATCCGTAATATCATCTTTGAAAATGTATCCATAAAATCTATTTACTGCAATAATACTTATAGCAATAATACAAATTACCGAAGCAATAACAAATATTTTCTTACTTCTCACCAAAATCACTCCTTACGAGTATTTTTGGTATAAGTATTTACAATAAGTATTAATTTTATACATATTTTAAAAATTTTTAATAAAATAAATTATTTCAATAATCTCATCTTAGTTAATAACCTAATTAGTGATTCACCTTTTGGTAATGAATATAATTCCTCTTTATCCAAACCTTTTAATTTTATTAACAATATTAGATATACACATGCTCCTACTAAAATTGATATCAATGTGGAGATTGTATTGCCTATTCTCATTGCGCCAAATAAAGTATAGACAATATTACAGCTTAACCCCATTACTAGTGCAGAAATAGTGGGAATTATATAAGTTTTCTTTATATCAAATTTCATCCTTGTATATTTCTTAATAGCTCTCATATTAAAGAACGCTGAACTAAATGCAAATATAATATTTGTGACTACGGCTCCTATTAGGTTAGTATCAAATGCATATAAAAGTATTACATTGAAAACTACTTTGATAAGCAATGATTTCACAGCACTTATTACAGGAACTCTTAATCTATCCATTCCTTGTAAAACCCCAATGGATATTGTTGATAAAGCAAAAAATACAACTGAAATTGAACCTATTTTAAGCAACAATGAAGCTTTTTCAAGATTGCTGATACCAAACAGCATTCTTATTATAGGTTCTGATAATATAAATATACCTACACATGATGGAATTGCTATGAACATGGTAAATCTAATAGCCATATTTATTTTTCTTTTAATCTGTTTTTTATCTTTCAATACTATTGATGTAGTAATACTTGGTATGGTAGCAGCAGCTAATGCTGATGCAATAGATACTGGTAAAGTAATAATAATCTTGTATTTACCATTTAGTATACCGTATAAAGTATCTGACATTTCTTGAGTATAATTGTGGAAACGAAGGGCATCATTAAACATAAACATATCTACTAAGTTAGTAAAATGAAAAGTTGCACTTCCAATTATAATAGGTACTGAAGTCATAACTACCAGTTTTCCAAAACTGAAATGAGTAATACTTGAGTCTGAATTACTATCTTTACGAACTCTTTTCAAGAACAATTTTCTTGACATGAAATAAATACCAATCAAGGTCAATAATCCTGCAAAAGCACCAATTCCTGTTCCTAATGTTCCACCAGCCGCTCCCCATTCATAACCCCTCGTAAATAAAATACTAGCTAGAACTATACTAAAAATAGCATTAAAAATCTGTTCTATGACTTGTGAAATAGCTGTAGGTATCATCGTATTCATGCCTTGGAAATATCCTCTTAAAACAGCCATAATTGAGAAAATAAGTAATGTTGGTGATAGAGCCTTAATAGCATATTGAGATTTTTCACTATAAACCAAATCAGCCAATAGTGACGAACCAAAAAACATGATACTTGCTGATATCAACCCTATAAGAAGTGCTATAAATAATGCAGATATAAATATCTTATGGGCTTCTTTATATTTTTTTACAGCCATTCTAGCAGATACAAGCTTAGATACAGCAGATGGAAGTCCATAGGATGATATAATCAATCCAAATGAGTATATATCAAATGCCTTACTATAGCATCCGATACCTTCCTCACCTATTGTATTTACTAATGGAATACGATAAGCAAATCCGATTAGCCTTACTATTATACCAGCAGAAGCTAGTATTGCACCCTGTACTGCTAAATTCCTGCCTTTTCTCTTTTGCTTCAAACTATTCATCTTTACACCTCAAAAAAAATATGTCTAATATATTTTATACTATAATTTTACATTTTTCAAATTAAGTTTACATTATAATTTATATAAGTTATGTAATTGTTAAAATAAACGAAGCTATAGTATCAGCTTATATTGTTGACTAATACTATAGCTTTTATATCAATTTTATTGATAATGATCAAAAAATTATAGTTATAATTCAAATCTTACAGGTAATAAATCTTCAACCATATATTCTCTAGTCTCTCCATTATTGTTTGCTAAGATAATTTTACCTTCTGGCATTAATTCAGCTAGTACCTGTCTACAGATACCACATGGAGGTGTGAAATCTCCACTTGAGCTAACTACTGCAATAGCTTCAAATTCTCTATCTCCCTCTGATACCGCCTTAAATAGCGCAGTCCTTTCAGCACAATTTGTTGCACCAAATGAAGCATTTTCTATATTACATCCAGTATAGATTTTACCACCTTTTGTAATAACAGCTGCTCCTACTTTAAATTTAGAGTATGGAACATATGCCATTTCTTTAGCTTTCATAGCTTCATTAACTAATTCGCTATAATTCATACAATATCATATCCTTTCATACATTTAACTTGAACATAGAATTTATTTAGTAAAAGTAATTTTACTTTTTCTATTCTTAGGAAATACTGATACCCAAGTCTTACCTTTGTTTAATTTTATTTCTTCACCATTCTCATTATAATATAATGTTGGTTTATAGTGAGATGGTTTCTTCCAAGTTATTTTCTGAGCTTTTCCATTAGTGATATAATATCCATCACCTGAAGTCACTAGAGTCATATCCATACAGCCATATATGTCACCTTTTATTGTCCATATGTTAGCAAATTGTATTATGATATTCTTATATTTCAATTGTTCCTCAGTTTCTCTATCTATATGCTTACCACCAAATTGGAATCTATAATATAACTTATCTTCTTCCTTATATTCAAACCATGGTTTTTGCTCATAATGAGAATATGGTAGATCTATATAAGTGGCTTCCATATCTGAAGTTAGATTGATTTCTTCTTCTGAAAACTTGAATTTTGCTTCAAAGTCTTCTTTATTTGTTTCTCTATAACCTACTTGTTTCCATGCTTTCAATAGCTTATCATAACTTGTATATGTACTATGCGGTCTAACTCTTGTAGGGTCTTGATAACACATAACTGCATCTAAACCTGATAATCCATCCATATGAGGAGAGTTCCATTCTTTGAACTTTTCTTTCGCATAAGTACTTTTACCGTAATGAACATAAATGGCATCATGGTCAAAAGCAAAATCCAAATAGTAATGCCTAGCACTTCTGACTGGACCAATTTTTTCTGCATCAAAATCTCTAAATATAGCATATAATCTTGTAATACCACCCTCAACAAGTGTTTCATATACTATGTCAGCCTGTGCAATACCACTTTGAGGCATAGCAGCTTTTAGATTGTTTATCATTATTCCAATTGGTCTTCTATTTGCTGCTTCCTCACTTATCCATAAACCAGTTAAAGTATTAATTACCTCACCTTCATGGTCGTTCACTACTTCTTCCACTTCTTGTGTTTCCTCATTATCCTCAATATCTGTTGAATCATTGTTTTCTTGTTCTTCACTATCTGTTATATTGGTTTCAGTCTGGTTATCTTCATTTATACTAGTATCAGATACTTTCTTCTTGCAACCTGTTACTGTAAACATTGTTAATATCATTACCATTATAATTACTTTTATCATTACTTTATTTAGTACTTTATTCATTTATTTCATACCCTTCTTTAGTAAAATTAAATTCCAAACTTATATTTATAAAATATATATCATATTTTAGGTATAAACAATATACATCCAATAATCACCGCACCAAAAGCAGCTAATAAAGTTGCACCCGCAGCAATATCTTTTGCGTATTTGCCTAACTGATTATATTTGTTACCACATACTAAATCTACTGTATACTCCACAGCAGTATTCAATAATTCAGTTATCATAACAATGAGTATGGTTATAACAAGTATTATATATTCCCACTTGGTAAAATTAAAATACCAAGCTAGCAACAATACAATAATCGTTGCTAAAACATGAAGTTTAAAATTTCGCTCAGTTTTAAATGCCTGAAATATACCTCTAAAGGCGCATTTAAAACTATCGGCTAAATGTCTGTTTTTCATCGTTTAAGACCTACTTCATTTAAGATTTGTTGTTGTTTTGCATTCATAACTTGTTCTTCCTCATTTATTATATGGTCATAACCCATTAAATGTAACATGCTATGAGCTGTTAAAAACCCAATTTCTCTTTCGATTGAATGTCCATATTCCTTAGCTTGTTCGCAAGCTCTCTCAAGTGATATTATTATATCACCTAACATAAGCTCTCCTGTATCAAGATCAAACCATTCGTCATTATCTTCATCAATTTCATCAAATTCACTTGGCTTTGTAAAATCTATTAATGGAAATGATAATACATCGGTCGGCTTGTCCATATCTCTATGTTCTCTATTGATTTTTCTTATTTCATCGTTATTAGTTATTGTTACGCTTACTTCTATTTCATATGGGCATTTTTCTTGGTCCAATGAGACAGCAATCACCTTATTTATTATATCTGCATATTCTTTACTAAAGTTTTGTTCGGTATCATTATTTATTATTATCGACAACTTCATTTCCTCCTATTTTGTTATCAGGATATTTTACCCTTTCATGGTATAATCCATTATACACCTTCATGAAAGAATTGCCAATAATAGGTAGTTCTTTTATTTTCAGATTACATTCATTCAATTGCCCTTCAGCAAATTTATTGTTTATAATCTCTTCTATACATTTTTCAATATTAGATAAATTTCTTTTGTTTTCTGGTAAAGACCTTATATAAGCTTCTGTACAATCAGCTAACATGATTATAGCAGCTTCATTTGTTTGTGGTTTTGGTCCAGAATATTTGAAGTCATTTTCATCTACATCAAAACCATCACTATTATCTTTTGCTTTAAAATAAAAGTATTTAACTAAAGTATCCCCTTGATGCTGCTTAATAATACTTCTAACTGCTTTTGGTAGATGATTTTCTATTGCAAGCTTAACTCCATATTCTACATGATTAATTATTATCTCAGCACTTGCAGCAGGGTCTAATTCATCATGAGGATTAACACCATCCTGATTCTCAGTAAAATACATAGGATTTTTTAATTTACCTATATCATGATATAGAGCTCCTGTTCTAGCTAATAATGCATCTGCACCAATATCATTAGCTGCTGTTTCAGCTAAATTAGATACCATTTGACTATGATGATATGTACCTGGAGCTTCTAATAATAATCTTTGTATTAGTTTTTGATCTGAATTAGTTAATTCTAGTAATTTTAATGGAGTAGAAACATCAAATAATGTTTCCCATAAAGGTAAACTACCTATAGTTATTATTACTGAGAATATTGAATTAAGAACACCATAAAATAAGTCAGTAACATTAAAATTAGAAAAACTACCGTTCTGATAGAGGTTTACAAGCACTACCAAGATTATATTAACAATACATAAATACCCTGATACGAAAACAATCTTGTTTCTTTTCTTAGCCTGGGTTATCACTAGGCAAGATAGTGTACCGGAAATTGTATAGAATAGAAAGAACTCTATACCGTTACCACTTACCAGTAAACCTACTATAGTCAATAAAATATTTGTCATAATTCCTAATCTGTTATCAATCATAATAGCTATCAGCATACCAGCTATTGGAATTGGTATAAGAAGATAAGGCAGTCTATTCATGGAAACTACAACAATCATCAATATTATATAAATACAAGTATAAAGTAATATCCTATTCTTGTGCTTAAATAAATCTTTATTAAAAAAGTATATATATACATATAACATTACAAATAATAGAATTACAAAACAGCCTACGCTCAATTTAATAAAGAAATCACTACTACCTAGTGCTATTACAGTTGATACCATTGTAGCTAATACCGCGAATATTGCTAGAAAAGTGATCAACAAACTTATCTTTGACCTATGATTCTCTTTGGTTTTCATATCTCTCCCCCATCTTATCGTTTAGTATTTTTGTTCTCATAATTTTCGTAAGCGTTTATTATTTTTTGAACTAATGGATGTCTTACAACATCTTTACTAGTCAAATTAGCTATTCCTATATCATTAATATTCTTAAGTATTCTAGAAGCTACTTCTAATCCGGATTTTTGACCCCCTGGTAAATCCTTCTGTGTTACATCACCTGTAATGACTGCTTTTGAATTGAATCCTATTCTTGTTAAAAACATTTTCATCTGAGCAGGTGTAGTGTTCTGAGCTTCATCTAATACTATAAAACTGTTATCAAGTGTTCTTCCTCTCATATAAGCCAAGGGAGCTACTTCTATCAGACCTTTCTCCATGTTTTTTAAGAATGTATCAGCTCCCATAATTTCATATAGAGCATCATATAAAGGTCTTAAATAAGGGTCTATCTTACTTTGCAAGTCACCAGGTAAGAATCCCAATTTTTCCCCAGCTTCTATCGCTGGTCTAGTAAGAATGATCCTATTGACTTCATTATTCTTGAATGCAGTTATAGCATTAGCCATTGCTAAATAAGTTTTACCTGTACCAGCTGGACCAATCCCAAATACAATCATTTTTTTTCTAATTAGATCAATATATTTTTTTTGACCTAATGTCTTAGGTCTTATGTGTTTACCTCCTGGGGTTACACATATCAGATCATCATTTAATTTACTCATTTCTTCTTCTTTTTGTTTTTCACATAATGCCAATGTATAATCAACATTTTGCTCTGTTATTTCTATATTCTTATTGGCAGTATCTATTAATTGTTTGATTACTCTATTTGCTATATTAACAGACTTCTGTTCGCCGATTATCTTAACTTCATTGTCTCTATTTATGATATTAACGCCTAATTTTTTTTCTATAATCTTAATATTATTATCATACTGTCCAAATACATTCACTATTATTTCATGGGGTATTTGAATCGTCTTCTCTAAAGTATTCTTCATATCCTTGCCTCCGCTCATTTTCATCAAAGTATTTTTTTTCACCAATTTTTTCAATTACTACTATGATTCCATCTGCAACTATTTTATCAGCCGATTCAATAATTTCAATTTCATTATTGACTATTTGCTTCTTAGAATCTTCTAGTTCTTTTAAATACCTTGTCATGTTTTCATTTATTATATTGGTTGCTTGTTCATTTGTATAAGTTTCTTCTATTAATTTGTATTCTTCATAAGACGTTTTGTGAGTACTTATTGGCAAATAAAAGTTGTCGAATAAACAAATTTCATCACATGTGGTTATTTTATCATAATTACTATATTCTATTCTAGGTTTAAATAAATTTATTTTAAAATTTAATATTTGTAATGCATTATCTTTCTTTTTATTATCAGTATATATCTTATTAACATACTTCAAATTAACTTCATCATGATACGGATAAATTGTTTTCATATATATGTCAGCATCAGAATGAGTAAATTCAATTGCTTTGATTTCTTCTAATTCTTTTATTTCTAATGTACCTGAAACCAGTACATCCCCTTCTTCTACAACATCTCCTTTTACTACCTTAGGAGAACCTGTTCTGGTTACAATAGAAACTATAACACCCTTTTTATTAGATAGAATATCACAAGGCTTACTTAAATCTTCAATTTTAATATTATTTCTACCCTCTTCAATTTGAATAAGTAATTTTGTTCCTGTCATCTCGCAAGTTACCCAATTGATATTACCGTAATTCTTAAGTAAGATTTTTTCTAATTCACTACACTTAACATCTTTTTTCCACATCCCAACAAAATGTGACTGAGTATTAAGGAATTTAATAAGATGTTCATCTGTATACATAGAATTACCTTCAATATCAATTTTCCATATAAATAAAGATAACAAAAAGACTATTGCCATACAAATGATCATTCCAAATAGGAATATCTTTCTTTTCCTAAAGATTAGAAATCTAAAAGGCAAACCTATTTTCCCAGTTATTCTCACCTTACATCCTGTTTTTTTAACTAGTGGACGTATTAATTTAAAACCTTTTGCACTAATATAAAGATTAAACCCATTATTAACACTTTTGACATTCCAAATATATATACCTCTATTAGCGCATAGGTTGATAAATCTCTCAGGTGAAAAACCACTTACATTTATAATAACATAGCCTCTTAGATATTTCCATATTTCAAGAAGCAAATGTCACCCTTCTTCCTCTTTTAATTTTTATATTATTGACTAATCTAATACTTGATTTTTTTTATTTGACCAGTTATCTTGATTTCTTCATCTGTAAGATATGTAATTAAGAAATGATTACCCTCTAATTCTATTAATCCATTTTTGGTTTTTATCTTTAAAAATTGCTCGTCATATTCCACTATCCCTTTATAATTCTCAATAAGCATTTCCCGTTTTCCAGTAAGAGTTATAATTGAATCCCCAAGTGCTACATCTCTAGGCACTTCTAATATTTCTGCTATATGAAATTTTTTATCATTATTTTTCTCTTTTTTCTTTTTACTAATTGTCATTCATCCTCTCACCTTGATAAGGGTATCCTCCAACTCATATTCCCCTCCTTTATACATAAATATGTTTATTTTATATCTAATATTCTATAAGTTGAATTAAAAAAACAATAAGATTGATTAGTAAAAAAACACACTAAAAAAGCTGTTGATAAATCAACAGCTTTATTTTAAGATATTTCTAATTATTTCACTTACCTTTTTATTATCTGCTTTACCTTGTACCTTTGGTATAATAGCAGACATTACTTTACCCATATCTTTCATTGAGGAAGCACCAACTTCTTCAATAGTTTTTTCAACTATAGAAGTTAATTCTTCATCAGATAATTGTTCGGGTAAATAAGACATCAAAATATTAATCTCTACTTTTAAGTCATCAACTAAATCTGTTCGGCCACTTTTTTCATATTCAGGAAGGCTCGACTTTCTCTTCTTTACCTGACTTGATATTATCTTAATAACATCATCATCAGATAATTCTACGTGATTGTCTTTTTCTTCCTGAAGAATGGCTGAGCGGACTAGCTGAATAGTGTTTTTACGTAAAGTGTCTTTTTCTTTCATTGCAGATTTCATATCCTGCAATAATTGAATTTTTAATGACATAAAATCATCCTCAATATAAGTTTAACTTAGAATTTGCGTTTTCTAGCAGCTTCGGATTTCTTTTTACGTTTTACGCTAGGTTTTTCATAATGTTCTCTCTTACGAATTTCCTGCATAATCCCTGCTTTTGCGCAACTTCTTTTAAATCTTCTGAGTGCACTATCTAGGGTTTCATTTTCTTTAATAACAATGTTTGACATAGCCAACTCCTACCTCCCTCCAGTTGCAATTTGTGCCTTACCTCACAACTATTGGGGTATTAATTATCTAGCACTATATTAGATTATATCATATTATAGAAATACGTCAATATGTTTTTTGAAAACTTAATAGTTATTATAATATATAATATAAATCAATATTTACCAAAATCCTGTTAATCCAAAGAAATAGTGTACTTATAGTTATTATAAATATAATCTTTATCTGTATAAGTTAATATATGTTTAATTGTGTTAGCTCTTGCATATTCAAGTCTATTTATACCATATTCGTTTATATCCAGATTGTATGAATCCATGTTGTCTAGAATCTCATCTACTGGTAATACTGCCAATTCTCTTGAGTTCCTAAAAGTACAAGTTGGGACAAAGGAAATACTTTTTATTTCTGCTCTATGATTATCTATCTTTTCAAAATTGATATCCATGATAACACTTACATCTGTCTGTGATGGATATTGTTTTGTATATCTCTGTGATGATAAAAAATTACCTAAAGAATAGATTACCACACCTTTTCTTGTAGAACCATCATCACACTTAATATCCCTAATCTCCAAGGGTTGCAAGACATGAGGATGGCTACCAATAATAACATCTGCACCAGCGTCAAATAATTTATCCACAATGTTCTTTTGATGGGAATTGGGATAATCAAAATATTCATTACCAAAATGAATTATTGTCACAACAAAATCAACGCCTGTTTTATCAGCCCTCTTTACCTCTGATATCATATCATCAATTTTATCTCTATCATACATTTCTAAAGTATTAATCAGATAAGGTTTATCCTTTGGTACATCAAATCCATTGGTCCCATATGTATACGCTAAAAATGCAAACTTCATATCATTTATATCCGTAGTAAATATTTCACTGGCTTCTTCTTCATTCCTATATGTTCCTACATGTGCCAGACCTTGCTCATCTAGAAAATCCAAAGTAGATATAACCCCTTCTGGCTTACTATCCAAAGAATGATTATTAGCTGTAGATAATAAATCAAAACCAGCTTTTTTCATATTATATGCTAATATTTCAGGGGTGTTGAAACATGGAAAACCATGATAACCTTTATATGTATTCTCAGGTCTAACATTCCTGCCTTTATTTCTTCCAGCTAATGTAGTCTCAAGATTCCCAATTGTATAATCAGAATGTCTTAGATAATCTTCTACATAACTAAATGAGTTAATGAAATCAAAACTATCAGTGTCTTTATCATAACCTCTATATAGCTGCCACTTGTGAAACATTATATCACCAACAGCTGTTAATGTCACATTATTAATCTTATGATTCACTAAAGATTTATCTATCATATTTTCTGCTATATCCATATTGATTCTTGATGCAATCTTATCATTATCATATTTTACAATATATGAATTACTAGAACAACCACTAAGCAATATTACAATAATTACAGCCATACTAATTTTTCTTATCTTCATGAATATCCCTTCATTCCATATGTATATTAAAACTTCATTTTTACAGATTTAATAATTATTCAAAACTAACTTGTAAGTATACCTATTTTAAGTAAAGCCTAGTATATTTATTTGATCTATACTAGGCTTTATCTATTTAATCGAGTATATCATTTTATTTGAGTTTTTAATACATCTTTTGCTTTTTCTAAAGCTTCTACTATCTTTTCAGGATTTTTACCACCTGCTTGTGCCATATTTGGACGGCCACCACCACCGCCACCAACAACACCTGCTACTTCTCTAATTAAGTTACCTGCATGTGCTCCTTTTTTAATGGCTTCGTCAGTTGCCATAACAACCAAATTAACTTTACTTCCTTTGGATGTTATTAATACTATTACACCTTCACCAAGTTTTTGCTTCAAGCTATCTCCAAGATTTCTTAATCCATTCATATCTTGGTCTTCAATATTTGCAGCTAGTAGTTTGACTCCATCTATTTCTACAACATTATTTAATAGATCATCAGCAGCACCTTTTGAAAGTTTTGCTTTCAATTTTTCATTTTCTTGTTTAACTTTCTTATTGTCTTCCATTAACTGTTCTGTCTTCTTGATGAGCATTGAAGGTTCAGCTTTTAGTAATTTCGAAAAATCTTTTATCAATGATTCTAAATTCTTATAGTAGTTGATAGCGTTATTGGATGTTAATGCTTCTATTCTTCTAACACCTGCAGCAACCCCTGTTTCAGAAACAATCTTGAATGTTCCAGCTTCAGAAGTATTTGATATATGTGTACCACCACATAATTCAACACTATAGTCATCCATGTTGACAACTCTAACTTTTGAACCGTATTTTTCTCCAAATAATGCCATAGCTCCTAGTTTTTTAGCTTCCTCAATAGACATTTCTTTCGTTACTATATTAAGTCCTTCCATGATCTTTGAGTTAACTTCATCTTCTACACGTCTTATTTCATCTTCTGTCAATGGTTGAAAATGAGTAAAGTCAAAACGCAATTTATCATGAGTTACATGAGAACCAGCTTGTTCAACATGATTTCCTAATACATTTCTTAATGCTTTTTGCAATAAGTGAGTAGCACTATGATTTTTAGCTGTAGCTCTACGATTGATTTCATCAACAATCAACTCTGCTTCTTGATTAACCTCAATAGTTCCTTCTACAACTATTCCTACATGACCTGTTTTATTTCCCATTATCTTAACTACATCTTCAACTTCAAATTTACCTGTTTCAGTTGTAATGTATCCTATATCAGCCACTTGTCCACCACTGGTAGCATAAAATGGTGTCTCTTCAACGAATATAGTTCCTTTTGTACCTTCCTGTAGTACATTTCGGATTTCTTTTTCATCAGTTAAGACTTTTACCATAGAACTATATTTAATATTGTCATATCCAACAAATTTAGATTCTAATGAAGCATCTAATTTATTATATACAGTTTCTTCTGCACCCATATAATTACTTTCAGCTCTTGCTTCACGTGCTCTTGTTTTTTGTTTATCCATTTCTACATTAAAACCCTCTTCATCAACAAGTAGATTACTTTCTTCAAGAATCTCTTTTGTTAAATCAATAGGGAAACCGTAAGTATCATATAATTTGAATGCTTTTTCTCCAGATAGCCTCTTATTGCCTTCTTTTTCTAATTCATCAATATAAGTTTTTAATATACCTAGACCTTGATCTATTGTTTCATTGAATCTATCTTCTTCTACTGTTATTATCTTAGTAATATAATCTTTCTTTTCTTCTAATTCAGGATAAGCTTCTTTGGAAACTTCAATAACTGTTTCACATAGCTTAGCTAAGAATTTGCCTTCTATACCTAAAAGTTTACCATGTCTAGCGGCTCTTCTTAATAATCTTCTAAGAACATATCCTCTGCCCTCGTTAGATGGTAATATACCATCAGAAATCATAAAACTTACTGAACGAATATGATCAGTGATAAGTCTTATGGATATATCATTCTGTGGGTATTCTTTATATTTAACATTAGCCATATCACAAACTTTTTGTAATAAAGCCTGTATTGTATCTATATCAAATATTGAATCTACCTCCTGCATTAAAAGGGCAAGTCTTTCAAGCCCCATTCCTGTATCTATATTAGGGAAATCAAGAGGAACATACTGACCGTCTTCAGTTTTTTCAAATTGAGTAAATACTAGATTCCAGAATTCCATGAATCTGTCACAGTCACAACCTACTTTACAATCTGGTGAACCGCAACCATGTTCCACGCCACGATCATAATGAATCTCTGAACATGGACCACATGGACCTGTACCATGCTCCCAGAAGTTATCTTCTTTTCCTAATCGTATTATTCTATCCTTAGGCAAACCAATTTTTTCATGCCATATTTTTTCTGCTTCATCATCTTCCAAATATATAGATACATATAATTTGTCTTCTGGTAATTCAAGTACTTTTGTGACAAATTCCCATGCCCACTCTATAGCTTCTTCTTTAAAATAATCACCAAATGAGAAATTACCAAGCATTTCAAAAAAAGTACCATGTCTCTGAGTTTTTCCTACATTCTCTATATCACCTGTACGAATACATTTTTGACAAGTAGTAACTCTTTTACTTGGTGGTACTTCCTGACCAGTAAAATAAGGTTTTAATGGTGTCATACCTGCATTTATTAATAATAAACTTTTATCGTTTTTAGGAACTAATGGAAAACTGTTCATTTTAAGATGATTTTTGCTTTCAAAAAATTCAAGATACATTTTCCTAAGTTCGTTTAAACCGTACTTTTTCATTGTTTCTTTTTCCTCCATTCAGCTATTAAAAAAAAATCCTCGTTTTCTTACGAGGTACACATTTCTCTTTTTAAAATTATAATTAAATGCCCTACTTTTGTCAATACTACCCTTTATAAAAACTGTAAAATGATATTATTTTTTTAACTGATCATATTTACCTTTTAATTCTTGTCTATACTCTTTAGGTAATTGGTGCCATCTAACATCCTTTATTGCTCCTTCTAGAGCATATAGTTTATTGTAACAGGTGTCACCATGTATGCTTAATCTGATTATAGCATCAATACTACCAATCTCTTTTAATTCTTCAGCAGTTTGTATGCCAATATCATTTAATTCCTTTTCAAGTGTTTTTCCTATATTGGGTAATTCTGATAATCTCATTCTAGTGCGCTTCCTTTCATTATATATTATAAAATCATTTGCCATTTGATTTGACTTTTCTATGTTTAATAACGCTTTTCATCCTATAATTTGCCCATTCATCTCCAACAAATCTAATTATATCACTTATATTTAATCTAAAAACCAGTTCACGCTTAATAATTATCCAAATAATAAGTATAATTTCAGCAATAATCAAATATATATCTTTCAAATCCAATACTAGTAAACCTTTTACACAGATATAATCCAAACTTCCAGACCATAAAAATTTATCAAATAGAGAACAAATACATCCTGCAATTAATAGATTCAATCCTAGTACCAATAATCTTAGGTTAGTGTTATTAGCCAATATATATTTGTAGATTATAATTAAAACCAATAGAACTAGACTAATTAATATGATATGAGTTTGTAAACTCATATCTATACCAAAAGTGCTATTTACATATGAATAATCTTTATTTAACATTGGTTTAATAGCTATTTTATTACTTATATCATAATAATTATCAATCCAATAAGTGTTTATTAATATCTTAATAATCTGGTCGAATAAAATAAAAATAATAATTAATATTAGATTTTTATACTTAGAAAAATGTAGCATGATAACTACTCCCTATACATTTATACTATGTAGAAAATAATTTAGGGTAATCAACTGTCATCTTGTTTTTTGATAAACTTTTTGTTACATTCATTTACTAAAAAGCAATCCAATATCCTAATAAAGCAGTAATTATGTTTGCAATAATAGTATATCTTAACAGGTAATTCTTACTCTCGTATCTACAAAACTTCTTATAAATATTATACTCAATAAATATAATACTAATCTCTAGAATCAAAAAAACTATAATTGAATATTGCCTTAAAAATGTATAATATGATGCCACAAATAAGACATTTAGATATATCTGTGTTAATATATTAGCTAAAATAACAGGTGTTTTTCTTTTAATTAATTTAAAATATCTTAATACTATCAATTCTACAATAAGTGTTAGTAAAAGTCTAAGTATAAAACTAAAAGTTATATTAAAATTATGATAATAAATAAAACTTTTACTCATCCTCTGTAGCTCATTTTTCTTATAATCATAAACAGCAGATGCAAAAAAATTATTGGACTTAATTTTGTTTGATACCTGTATATTCCCTTGAGCATCCTCATATATAACTTTAAACTCATGAGGAACTTTGTAACCAAAGGAATGTTTATAACTATTGAACTCATTATCTGTCCCTTGTAAAGAACCATGAACCATTTTTGAATGAACACAAGCAGCTCTGTATCCATCATTTTTATATTGATACAATTTCAGATGCTCCCATTTAGTATCACGTTCTTCATAATCAAAAATAAACTCTCCAAATCCAGATTTTTCATCTACTAAAAGGTCAAGGTAATAGTCATCATTTGGACTATTGATAACGTATATGGTCAAAGATGGCTTTGGTCCAGCATCTGCATTAACAACAATACTACTATTTATTATAATGAACATTAATAATATGATTTTACTGATATTTTTATATTTATTAGATTTCATATAACGCCCCCTCAATATATTGTATCAATTAAAAGAGGATTTAACAAATATTATTAAAATCAATTAATTTTAATATTGATTCGTCAATTGCTCGACCCACCTATAACAGCTTTCTAATTGTTCATCACTTATTTTGTCTGATCTATGTTCAAACAATATTTTATAATCCTTGTTATATTCATTTATCAACCTAAAATATTTTCTTACATCTGCCCAACCATCACTAGTCTTTAATTCTGGTAATGCAGGATAATGGTTATTATTCCTGTTATCACATAATCGACCATTAGATAGATGAATGACTTCTGCATACTTTGCATACTTCTCTATTATAGGGTAAGGGTCAAAATTATTATCCATTATATCCTGTAAATGTAATCTAGCAATATCTAGACATAACCTTATTGAAGGATATCTATCCAATAATTCTGTTAAAATATTATTTTCAACAACATATTTATTAAGTGCATCAAACTCTAGAACTGGAATAAAATCTAATTCTTCAGCCTTAGTAGATAGATACTTAAATAACTCTTGTGTTTGACACACAAACTCATCATAAGTATACTCAGAATCATATACATATTCAGACTCATCTGCAAACCTCCAATTACTCCAATCCACCTTAGGATCTAGAATAACAGGTTTAGGATAATGAAATAAAATATAATGAGGATCAAATTTCTCACATATATATGTTATTTCCTCTTCCACATATTCATAGGAATCTTTTTTATTATTCATATCATTTGACATGAATTGAGGATCTCTGAATTTCCATTTACCGCTTCTCAAAGGGAAATGAACACATACATTAAAATTATCCTCATGAGATACTTTAATCAATCTATCTATATCCTCTCCCTTATCTATCATACATGCTTCTACACCATAAAATCCTTCTCTGAAATCTCTCTCTTGTTTATCTTCATCAAATATTCCAAAATGTCCTGTTAAGAATCTTTCCATAGTTCCTCCCCTGTTATGGTAACTTGTAATCAATAATTAAATAAGCTAAGCTGAACCTGCCTAGAATTAGCTTTGTAAGCACTAATAATATCACTCATCCTATATAATATATTATAATCCTTACAAGATTTTTGAAATGCATTCCATAACTTTTTATAATTACTACTGCTACACCTATATCTATTACCATATTGTTTAATATATTTTTCCTTTATACCTGGAAAATGTTCATCTAACTTATCATAGTAATAACACCTTTGATTCTGTCGTAATGTCACACCAAAATAAGGATAGATGAATTTTACTCCTGCTTCATGTGCCCTATCAACAATTGATTTAATATTTTCTTCAGTATCGTTAATAAAGGGTAAAACTGGCATTAGAAGAATTCCAGTAAATATACCATTTTCAGCTAGGGTCGCTAAAGCCTCAAATCTTTTTGACGATACATTAACATTAGGTTCAATTATCTTACTTAAATCATCATCAGCAGTTGTTATAGTCAGTATCATACATACTGGAGAATGCCTATTTATATCTTGTATAACATCTATATCTCTAGTTATCAAAGAACTTTTTGTGGCTATTACTATACCAAAACCATATGCATTTATTAATTCTAGAGCATTTCTAGTAAGTAACATATCCTTTTCATAAGGATTATAGGGGTCACTCATCCCTCCACAACCTATTACTCCCTTTTTTACTTTTCTCCTTAATTGATCTCTAATAATTTCTAATGCATTTTCTTTAGCCTTTACTTCACTGAAATTATCAATATGATAACATTCGCTTCTAGAATCACAATAGATACACCCATGATTACAGCCTCTATATATATTCATATTGTATTCATAACCAAACCAATAATCAGGTTTTTTAGTCTTAGTTATAATTGTTCTAGCTTGTACAAAATCCATTTTATTTTCCCTCTAGCTCTTCAATAATTTTAGTGAACTTTTTCTCAGCTGTTAATTCTTGAGTTATAAATATACCTCTATAAAATAAAGAATAAATTGTAAATGGTGATGGACATTTTCTTGCTTCTTCTTTACTATCAACAAGTATTGCCTCATATTTTATACCATGTTCTTGGCTAATATTACTTTGTAGATTTATATAATAATTCATATACGGGCATTGATTGGAATAATATACTTTGAATCCACCATTATCATCACATATACCTTCTTTTGCTGTGCCAATAAATTTGGGTTTATCGGCATTATCATCAAAAGTTATATATAATAATTCAAAATAAGGATGTGCTGTATCAATGACCTGAAGACCATGTTTAACAAAAAACTTTTTATCTGAAACAAAGGGTCTTTTTTTATCACTGCAAAGTACCACTATTCCCTTTTTGCTTTTTTCCCTGCTATCTTGTATACATTTATCTAACAGTTTTTTACCATAGCCGCATCCTTTATATTTACCTGATACCCAAAAACAATTAATAACCATGTAGTCATCAGCTATTATTGGCAAATAAGCAATCTCTGAAGGACAGTATTCAATAAATACTTTACCTCTAACATCAAGTTTAGTAAAGACATATCCTTTTTCAATCTGTTCTGCTAACCACTTTTTCTTAGCTTTATATCCTTCAATTGATTTTTTATCTGAAATTGCACAACATATATGCTCATCTTCAATATTATTGCTTGTTAAAGTTATAAAATCCATTATACATCCTCCTTGATTATATCATATGTTCATTATACAATGTTTAATATGACATCAGT